>CAVCRL010000308.1:0-2815 GCA_963604455.1 Lachnospiraceae bacterium
TCGGAGTCCAGAACTCTCCCTGAGTTGATTTGATCAGCACCGTGCCGACAATAGGACCGGTGCAGGAGAATGACACCAGCACAAGGGTCAGAGCCATAAAGAATATTCCGCCGAGTCCCTTGCCGCTGGACTTCGCATCACTCTTGTTGGCAAGACTGGACGGCAGCTCTATCTCGAAGGCGCCGAAGAAAGAGGCCGCGAAAATCATAAACACGATGAAGAATATGAGGTTCGGCAGCCAGTGCGTCGCAAGCCAGTTGAATATGTCGGCGGTGACCGTGTTGCCTCCGATAATCCAGGTCAGGCCGATGATGACACTGATCGGAACAGTATAGAGAAGCACGATGAACAGGCCGTAGATGAAAGCCTTGAAACGGCCTTCCGCGGCGGTCGTGGACTGCTTCATAAAGAATGACACCGTCATCGGAACCATCGGGAACACGCACGGGGTCATCAGCATAGCGAATCCCCAGAGGATGGCCTCGATGATCAGAGCCCAAAGGGATCCTGAGTCCTTGGTGTCTTCCGAAGCGATGGTCGCGGCAGAGTCATCCACGTTTGCGGCCACATCCGTCGCCACTGAGGCTTCCGCAGCAAGCGGGACAGAGAACTCCCACGTCTCCGGAGCCGCGCAGAACCGATCGTCGCAACCGCTCCAGGAAACCTCACCTGTCACCGTCGCCTCACTCCCGGTCAATCTCACCAACTGAGTGATTGTCACAGAGTCAAAGAACACTTTCTCCCCTTTGAACTCAGTCGGTTCGGTGACCTGATTCAGAGTCCCTTCCAATGAATATTCAGGACTTTCCGCAAACTCGATGACGATTGGATTGTAGGCGTGATCAATGGTATAGATGTGCCATCCGTCCTCGATGCTGGCCTTGAAGGTCAACTCGAAAACATTGTCGGACACTGCCTTGCCGGAGACTGACCACTTGGCCGTCGCCTCAGGGGCTTGCGCGAAAGTGGCCACACTCCCGATAAGGAGCGCAGCCACCAACGCCATAGCTTTCTTGAAAATATGTGTCATAGCGTCAAAACATTTTGCCGTTATATTCAGAAATTATTTAGCGTAGGCCACGGAACGGGTCTCCCTGATCACCGTGATCTTGACCTGTCCCGGATATGTCATTTCCTCCTGGATCTTCTGGGCGATGTCAGCGGAAAGTCTTCCGGCCTGGTCATCACTGACCTCCTCGGCGCCGACAATGACGCGGAGCTCACGGCCTGCCTGGATGGCATAGCTCTTTGTCACTCCCGGATAGGCGGCGGCAAGATCCTCCATTCCCTTGAGCCTCTTGATGTAGGACTCGATGACCTCACGGCGGGCTCCAGGACGGGCACCGGAAATAGCGTCTCCGATCATCACGATAGGAGAGATGATGGATGTCATCTCGATCTCCTCGTGGTGCGCTCCGATGGCATTGCAGATCTCAGGCTTCTCCTTGTACTGCTCGGCCAGCTTCATACCAAGCAATGCGTGTGGAAGCTCAGGTTCCTCCTCGGAAACCTTTCCGATATCGTGCAGGAGACCGGCCCTCTTGGCTAGCTTCGGGTTCAGACCGAGCTCGGCGGCCATAATGGCGCAGATGTTGGCGACCTCACGAGAGTGCTGGAGCAGGTTCTGACCGTATGATGAACGGTATTTCATTCGGCCGATCAGTTTCACGAGCTCGATGTTCAGTCCGTGGATACCTAGATCGATGCAGGTTCTCTTACCTGTCTCAAGTATCTCGTCCTCAAGCTGTTTCTGGACCTTGGTGACTACCTCTTCGATGCGCGCCGGGTGGATTCGTCCGTCAACGACCAGCTGATGGAGAGCAAGTCTGGCCACCTCCCTACGAACAGGATCAAATGCGGAAAGGAGAATGGCGTCCGGAGTGTCGTCCACAACGATCTCAACACCGGTTGCAGCCTCAAGGGCACGGATATTACGTCCCTCACGTCCGATGATCCTTCCCTTGATCTCGTCGTTCTCGATCGGGAATGTCGTCACGGCGTTCTCGATGGCGGTCTCGGTGGCCGTTCTCTGGATAGTGTTGATGACTATTCTCTTGGCCTCCTTTGAAGCGTTCAGACGGGCCTCGTCCATCGTGTCGTTGATGTAGGCCTGAGCCTCTGTCCTCGCCTCGGCCTTCATATTCTCCATAAGGATGTTCTTGGCGTCCTGCGCACTCATTCCGGCGATTGTCTCCAACTGCTTGTTGGCCTGGGCGCTCAGCCTCTCATATTCCTCAGTCTTTTTCGCCAACGCCTCCTGCTGTGCCTGAAGGCTGTTTTTGGCGTTGTCAGCGTCGCGCAGCTTCTTCTGGAGCTCAGAATTCTGCTGGTTCAGCGAGTTCTCCTTCTGCTTGATGCGGTTCTCTGCATCCTTAAGCTGGCTGTTCTTCTCGTTGATGTACTGCTCGTGCTCACTCTTGAGCTGGAGGAACTTCTCCTTGGCCTGATGGATCTTGTCCTTCTTGATTCCCTCAGCCTCGATCTCAGCCTTGGCTATGATCTCGTTCTTCTGTCCTTTCAGAACTATCCTCTGGACAATTATATAAGCCGCCAGCGCGATTACCGCACCGATCAGGGCTCCTATAAACAATTGTAACATAATATCATAAATATTTTTAAGTGTTCTAATCCCAAATTTCAAACGCGGACCGGAAAGCGTTGCCCTCCCTAAATTTATCCGCAACCCGAATCCCGAACAAGCCAACGCAAAAAACGACCGACAGTCCGGAACGGAAACTGATCGATCGTCTTAAAAAACATTAAAAAAGCCGTTAGTCGCTTGTCAGAAATCTTAATGAATAAGATTTGAGATCCG
>CAVCRL010000309.1:0-2804 GCA_963604455.1 Lachnospiraceae bacterium
CCGAAAAGGATCTCGGAGAGGTGAGGTTCACATATTCCTGCGAGCTGAAGTTCGACGGCACGGCGATCTGCCTGACCTATCGGAACGGGAAACTGTTCAGGGCTTTGACAAGAGGAGACGGCGTGGTCGGGGATGACGTGACGTCCAACGCCCTTAAAATCAGTAATATTCCAGAAAAACTGAAAGGCACAGGCTGGCCGGATGAGTTTGAGATCAGGGGCGAGGTGCTGATGCCGTACGAGTCGTTCGACCGGCTGAACAAGGAGCGTGAGGACAACGAGGATCCTCCTTTCGCCAATCCGAGGAACGCTGCTTCAGGTTCGTTGAAGCTTCTTGACCCGTCCGAGGTTGCGAGAAGAGGATTGATGTGCACGCTCTATCATATTCCAAGCCAGAGCGTTTCGTTCGCCACGCATAATGACGCGCTGAACGCCGCGGCTTCGTGGGGGCTGCCGGTTTCCGACAAGAGGAAGATCGTCCACGGAATAGACGAGATTGAGGAATATATCCATTATTGGGACACGGAAAGAAAGTTCCTGCCGTACGCCACTGACGGAATTGTAATCAAAATCAATGAGTTGGCTTATCAGAACTCGCTTGGCTACACCGCCAAGTCGCCGCGCTGGGCAGTCGCTTTCAAGTTCCAGGCGGAGGAGGCGCACACGAAGCTGCTCTCCATCACCTATCAGGTCGGCCGCACTGGTGCCGTGACTCCGGTCGCCAATCTGGCTCCTGTCCAGTTGGCCGGCACGGTCGTGAAGAGGGCGACCCTTAACAATCAGGACTTTATCTCACAGATGGACATCCGTGTCGGAGACACAGTGACGGTCATCAAAGGCGGTGAGATCATCCCTAAGATCATTGATGTAGATCTCTCGCTCAGGCCGTCGGACGCTGTCAGACCAGTGTTCCCGGAGGTGTGTCCGGACTGCGGGACGGCGTTGGTCAAGGAAGATGACGAGGCCAAGTGGTTCTGTCCGAACATCGACGGCTGCCCAACCCAGATTAAGGGCAAACTGGTTCACTTCCTCAGCCGCAAGGCGATGAATGTGCTGGCCGGTGACGCTACAATCGAGCAGATGTACAACCTCGGGCTTGTCAGGACTCCTGCGGACTTCTATTCATTGACCAAAGGGCAGCTGCTCTTGCTGGACGGATGGAAGGAACGCTCGGCCACGCGCTTTCTTAGCAGCCTTGAGGCATCAAAGAAAGTGACTTTCGACCACGTGCTGTTCGCCCTCGGCATCCGTTATGTCGGAGAAACCACGGCAAAGGAGATCGCCCGTCATTTCGGGAATATAGACGCGATCGCAACCGCCACAAAGGAACAGTTGCTTGAGGTTCAGGATGTCGGCGAGGTGATCGCTGACAGTGTGTTCGAATATTTCCGTGACTCCAGGCATCTTGCTGACATCGAAAGGCTTAAGGCAGCCGGAATCCAGTTCTCAATGGAGGCGAAGGCAGCCGCGTCAGACGCCTTGGCCGGAAAGACGATTGTGATTTCAGGCAATTTCAGCGTATCAAGGGACGAGATGAAGCGGCTGATCGAGGTAAACGGAGGCAAGAACAGCTTTTCCGTAAGCGGAAAGACCTCATACCTTCTGGCCGGAAGCAAGCCGGGACCGGAGAAGATGAAAAAAGCCGGAGACCTTGGCGTGAGAATAATCAGCGAGGAGGAATTCAGGAATATGCTTCCTCTGGCCGCCGGAGGCACCGCCGCCAAGGAGCAGAATGTGGAACCAGACCTGTTCTCAGGAATGTTTTAATTGAATATTAATGCTTAAGGTTTTGATAAATAACATTGTGCGTTGGTCGCGGAGGACGGTGAAGTTCTTTCGTGAGGACATCTGGGACATCGAGGTGACAGATTTGTCCAAGGCCAAGGCACGGTTTGTCAACCTGAGCAGGATCGTCACAAAGACATTCAAGGATTTCGCGGACCACGCCATAGGATTCCAGACAGTGGCGCTGAGCTATTTCTGCACTATGGCTTTCGTGCCTTTCATCGCTGTCGCGTTCGCTGTCACCAACGGTTTCGGTCTCGCGGACAAACTGAAGGAGGTTCTCTATTCGGCCAACGTCAATCAAGGAATCATCGACACCGTGCTCAATTCCGCCGACAAGATCCTTTCTTCGGCCACCAATGACATTTTCGGTCTCGTCAGCGCCTTGACTTTCGTCTGGCTCGTCATCTGGATGATGATGCGTGTGGAGACCGTCTTCAACAATGTGTGGAGAGTGAGGAAAAGGCCGTTCATCAAGAGTTTTGGATTTGATCTTGTCCTGTTGTTCCTGACCCCGTTCGTGGTTTTGATCCTATATTCAGGAACGATCGTGTACTCGAATGTTCTGGATCTGATTCCGAACTGGATCGGGGTCACGGCTTCGATAAAGTCATTCCTTGGCTGGGTCATCACGGGAGTTGTGGCCACTTTGATATTCTCAGCTATGTACAAGTATATTCCCGCCGTGGATGTGAGATATTCCAATGCCTTCAAAGCCGCTGTCATAGCGGGTGTGGCGTTCACGGCGCTGCAATATCTTTACCTTGAGACACAGGTGTTTGTGATGCGTCTCAACGCTGTTTACGGAACAATCGCCGCCATTCCCCTCTTTATGGTTTGGATGAGGTTCGGATGGCTTATAATAATGTACGGAGCACAGTTTTCATACACTTTCCAGACTTTGGAGGAAGGCGACGGCATTCCCGCAAGTTTGGATTGTGACAAAGATTTGGTTGAAATATGAGTTTCTCACAATTCACAGAACAAGACTACGAACTGATTCGTCAGAGTTACGCCCAG
>CAVCRL010000310.1:0-2770 GCA_963604455.1 Lachnospiraceae bacterium
CCGAAAGCCCAGATAGGGATGACATTAGCATAGCCGGTCTCTATGTCATCCTTCACGACATACCCCTCGTCGGCATTCTCTATCTGTTTGTTGCCCTTGTTCCTTCCACCAATCTCGAATGTTCGGCCATCTATCTCGAAATCAGAGTTTTTGGAACTGATCACGTCGTTTGTGACCCTGGTCTGATTCATAAAGAATGTCTCTCGTATGTTGCCGACATCAGCCTTGTCCGGTTCCAGAACGTATATAAGGTTCGGGTTGTCAAGGTATAGTTTCTCGACCTTCCCAAGTCCTCTTATTCCTCCCGTCTTATCCCTCAACTGTGAAATCATTCCAGCCTGCTCTATGTATATGAGATAATCCGAGACATCATTACGGCTTATGCCTGTTACCTCAGCAAGTTTGGTCATCACCGGTTTGAACGGAACGCTCCGAGCCACCACCATCAGCAAGGACTTGAGTTTCCGTCCGATGGAAACATTCGTTTGAAGGTATTGAGGAATATCCACTTCCATAGTCTGGTTTATGACCTGAAGCATCTCAAGATCAAACTCCGGATCCTTCCCGAAAGGATAATACCCGTTACGAAGATAACTCCGGAACAACGGCAGCGGATGCGCGACTCCCGGGATCTCCGCCTTGTTCCTAAGCACCTCATCCATTGAATATATCGGTGTGTCAATATCGTGGAAAAGTTTAAGATATTCCCGGAACGACAGTCCCTGCATATTATAGATCGGAACGCGTCTGCTCAAATCAGACATTCCTTTATAGATGTCAAGGATTGACGAACCGGAGATCACAACCTGGAGATCGCTGTAACTATCAATAACTTGCTTCAGTTCACGTGACCACCCTTCATATTTGTGAATCTCGTCAATAAACAAGTGCCGTCCTCCCATTTTCACAAACCTGTCAGCCAGATCCACAAGCTTATGCTCCGAAAAGTACAAATGGTCCGCCGAAACGTACAACGTGTCATCTACACTATGATGCAGTTTTATATGTTGCAGCAACATTGTGGATTTTCCCACACCACGTGGCCCCACAAGGCCGAACGCTTTCATATCCCACTTGATGAAGGGATACTTATAGCGGAGAAAATCAGTTGAAGTCTCCTTCAACTTTCTTGTGAAATATTCGTAAAGTTGTTCCATTGCATAACTTGTCCTATGACAAATATAGGACTATTGCACGAAATTAGTGCAACTTTTGTCAATATTTGCATAAATTTAATGCAGATTTCTCAAAATATGCACGGGAGTTATGCAAAATAGCCTTTCTGGTCACCGTTGCGGTGGACTGCCCCCTGTCAGCAAACGGATGAATCCAACAACTGTTGTGATATGGAATTACTTATTAATTATCAACTAAAGTATAACCTCTTAATGTATTAAGATGACATCTATCAGTTATATTAGTATATATAGTTCTTATGCCATACTCATTAACATCCAATGACATAACATAAGGGATTGCATAACCATCTTTACATCGGTCATCTAAGCGGGCATACATTAGCGTATCCAACTTAACCATAAACAAAGGGTCAAAAATGTCAGCCAAAGGAAAATCCCCGATGTAATTCAACGCATATATCATTCCGCTTGAAGGAAAAGCACCAGCACTTGATTCAACAGTATATACCAAACGAGACTCGTAATCCACAAATCCATATATGTAGTCACAAGCAGCTATATGAATGATAGTGTCTTTGTTTTTCAAAAAGCAAGAGATCGTGATGATGGAGTCTGACGCATCTATATTAGAAATCAAATATTCCAACGAATCTTGAAGCCTGTCTGAAATGAACACCTTTTCCATTGAAGTACTGTCCTTGTCATCAACTATTTTACCTACTCTCGAATTGTGAATATGGTTGCCACACATCTGACCACACAATACTATTGATAAGAAGAATACTATCTTTTTCATACTATTTCTTGTTTATTGTACCAAAATAGAACCCCCTATAGTTCTTTATATCTTTAATATAAATTGCATTATGATATCCAACATTATACAGTCTACCAGAATTCGGGAAATATACATAGCTTTTTCGAGCTTTTTCTCTTGCCTGTTTGACATCAATCCTTACATTATTCCAATCAGTATCTCTATATGGTGCACCATAACCCATAGAAAATGTTTCCTCATCGACTGCCGCCTTAATACCAGGATGTGAATGAACCGTAGCATTAGGCTTATCTTTGGTATAATCCTCCCACGAAGACGCACTATATGAATTATGTCCTGTTTCAATTGTGTATGTGTCACCGTTACGATGAACAGCCCACTCGACTTTTGTTTTGTCAGACGCAAATTTGAACACCTTGAATATGTCATTGATTCCGGTCTTTGAGGTATGGCTGCTTACCTTCGCCCCTCCATCTACCTTAGCCTCCATTTTGGTCAAATCGTCAAGGAAGCTCCGGTCAGAGACCGAGACATAGTCATCAGACAATAGGCCATCATTATTCATATAATAAAGCCGATGGTCATCATTTTCCTTTACCCATACCACATTTCCCTTTTCGTCCATAGTCCATATATCCATTCCATTAGGGTCAATGATACTTATTGGATTTCCGAGGCAGTAGACATACGGGCTGATGCCGTAATACTTCTCGGACATAGGGTCGGAGGTTGTCCAGCGAGCAATAGTCGGGTTGTACATCCTGGCACCGAAGTCGAGTAACGGTATGTTTGCATATAGGAAGGACTGGGACTCCTTGCCGGAGAAGAGCCAACGATTCAGAGAGGTTGCGGA
>CAVCRL010000311.1:0-2730 GCA_963604455.1 Lachnospiraceae bacterium
TGATGGTGATCACGTCCGGGTGGACCTTGCCCCAGGAGAGCGGCTCGACGGCGACATCAATGTAGTCGGCTCCGGCGCGGGCCACCTCCAGCATTGACGCAGGAGCGAAACCTGGGCCGGAATGTCCGTGGTACTGGACCAGGATGTGTGGGTATTTCTTCTTGATGTCGCGTGTGAGCTGGCCGAGGAAGGTCGGACGGCCGATTCCCGCCATATCCTTGAGGCAGATCTCGTCGGCGCCATATTCAACTACCTTGTCGACGATGCCCATATAGTATTCAACCGTGTGGACAGGGGAGTTGGTGATGGAAAGCGCCACCTGCGAGATCATTCCGCCTTTCTTCGCGAACTCGACTGAGCGGCGCAGGTTCCTGTGGTCGTTGAGGCCGCAGAACGAGCGGGAGATGTCGGTGCCTTGCTTTTTCTTGACTTTGAACATCAGTTCCCTGACATCTGCCGGAACCGGGTTCATTCTGAGTGCGTTGAGGCCTCTTTCAAGCATATGCGTCTGGATGCCGGCCTTGTGGAAAGGGGCGGTCCAGCGGCGGACGGCCACGTTCGGGTTCTCGCCGAAAAGGAGGTTCACCTGCTCGAACGCGCCGCCGTTGGTCTCGACACGGTCGAAGCAGCCCATATCAATGATGGCCGGTGCCACCTCGACAAGTTGGTCCACGCGGGGAACGTACTTGCCGGACGACTGCCACATATCCCTGTAAACTAAAGAAAATTTGATCTCTCTTGCCATAATGTTCTTGCTTATCTGATTTACAAATATACTTATAATTTTATATTTTTGCTTAGGGTGGAATTTTGACTAACTTTGTAAGTTATGAAAAATGGGTTTCTGACAATAGCGATTATGATACTCGTCGCCACTGTGGTGACGGGCTGCGACTTCTTCCGAAGGCTCGCCGGACGGCCTGACTCTGAATGGATTGAGGCTAAGGCTGAAGCCATCCGTCAGGAAGAGGAGGCGCTGCGGATCCGTCAGGACTCGCTGGAGAGGGCCCGAAAGGCCGAGGCGGACTTGCTTGCCGCCGCTGATTCTGTGCGTCTTGCCAACCATCGCTATCGTTTCTGTGTGATTCTGGGCTCGTTCTCCAGCAAAGAAAATGCCGAGCGGTATATCGAGGAGATTGCCGAAAAGGGGTATAAGGGAGAACTTCTCACATTCAAGAACAGCACGGCGGTGGGAGTGTGCCCTACCGATGACGAGGCTCAGGCCAAGAAGTCACTCGATGAATTGCAAAGGCAGGATTTTTGCCCTAAGGGCGCGTGGATTTTAGAAAGGAAACAATGATGAAAGGAAAAATCACGATCATTTCGGCCATCTGCGCCATCTTCATCGGGATAGTCCCGGTCAACGCACAATTCAAAAACGGAGCGTCCTACGCCGATCTGAACGACAGCGAGACGATCCGGGCGTTCAAGGAACACGTCTCTACCATCTCGGCGGCCGTTATGGAAGGGCGCAAGGCCGGCTCCGAAGGCGAGAGAATGACCGCTGAATATGTCACCGGGATATTCAAGAAATATGGAGTTGATGTGCTGTCCGGGAAGGACGGCGATGTGTTCGGCATCCGTCAGGAAAACGGGGATACGCTTACCTCGCGCAACGTCTGCGCATTCATCCAAGGCGGGGATAAGACTTTGAGAAATAAATACATAGTGATCGGTGCGAGGATGGACAATCTCGGCACGGACACGATGACGATAGACGGACGTACTGTCGAGCGGACATATTACGGAGCCAACGGCAACGCTTCCGGGCTTGCGATGATGCTGGAACTGGCGCGGATGCTCCAGACCAACAGCCCGCTGCTGGGACGGTCGGTGCTGTTCGTGGCGTTTGGAGCCTCCAGGCAGACTTACGCCGGCTCGTGGTATTTCCTGAACAGGGCGTTCTCGGATGTGGCGGACATCGACGCGATGATCAACCTTGATATGGTGGGCACCGGCGGCGACGGATTCTACGCCTATACTTCTTCAAACGCCGATATGAACGAGGTCGTCAAGTCGATGGCCGGGCAGCTTCAGCCGATCCTGCCGACCCTCACGGCGCAGGAGCCTTATCCTTCCGACCACAGGGCTTTCTACGACAAGGAGATCCCTTCAATCCTCTTCTCCACAGGACATTACCCTGAATATGGCACCGAACGTGACACCCAATCAATAATCGACTACGACACGATGGAGAGGGAACTTGAATATGTCTATAACTATTCCGTGGCTCTCATCAACGGTCCCAAGCCGATATTCAACCCTTCGGACCTGTCGGGTTTGACATCTTCTTCCAAAGGCAAGGACAATGTTGTGCCTTATTATGATTGCGACTACAGGCCGTCGTTCCTTGGCAGCCGTGATCCGAGGGTCTTCCTTGAGAAATGGGTATATACCTATATGAAATACCCTAAGGAGGCTGTGAAGAACGGAATTCAGGGCCGTGTGCTTGTGGATTTCGTGATTGACGAGAAGGGCAAGGTCCGTGATGTCAAGGTGCTCAAGGGTGTTGACCCGCTTCTTGACGAGGAAGCCGTGCGGATCATCAGCGCGTCTCCGGACTGGAAGCCTGGCTGGCTGCGTGGCAAGAAAGTGAAGTCCAGAATGTCGCTCTACGTCGAGTTCCGGCTTGAGAAGAAAGGCAGTTTCGGACTGAAAAAACACGATAATTAATAAAACAACAGTAATAAAATGGACTACGATTTCAGGAAAATTGAGAAAAAGTGGCAG
>CAVCRL010000312.1:0-2725 GCA_963604455.1 Lachnospiraceae bacterium
GACTAAAAACTAATAGATATGATTACCTGGTGGACATCACTTAGTACGGCAATGCAGGTCCTTTGGGCCATCACGCTCTCGGCATCGCTGATTTTCGTCATTCAGACCATTATGACATTCCTCGGACTGGGAGACCACGACGCTGATTTCGATCTCGACACTTCGGACGGATCGTTCGACGCGGATCCTTCGATGAATCTGCTGACGTTCCGCAATTTGGTCAACTTCTGTCTGGGATTCGGATGGACGGCGGTGCTGATGCACGAGAAGATCCAGTCCAACGCGTTGCTGATCATCGTCTCCGTAATAGTCGGCATACTTCTGGTCACGGTTGTTATGTGGATATTCAAATGGCTCAGCGGGATGCAGCAGACCGGCAACATCGATGTGCATAAGTCAGCTGTCGGTTGCGAGGGGAAGGTTTACCTCACGATTCCGGGCGAGCGCAAGGGCGAAGGCAAGGTCCAGATCACCATCAACAACGCCGTCAGGGAATATGACGCCGTCACCGACGGAGAGACAATCCCGACCGGCAAGGCCATCAAGGTCACCGAAGTCATCAATGACTACACCCTACTGGTTGAGGAGCTGACTCCGACCATCATCTAACCAACCGAAGCCATTTCTAACCTGACCGAATATATTAAAGGAATATTATAAACCCATTAAAGATTTTGAATATGGAACTATCACTGATCCTCATCATCGTCGCAGTCATATTCGTGACTTTTTCGGCGATTCTCAAGCGCTACCGCCGCTGCCCTTCCGACAAGGTTATGGTCATCTACGGTAAGACCGGCAAGAACAAGAGCGGATCAATCTCATCCGCGCGATGCATCCACGGAGGTGCGGCGTTCGTTTGGCCTGTGTTCCAGGACTATGCGTTCCTTGACCTCAAGCCGATCTCGATCGAGTGCAACCTTACCAACGCGCTTTCCAAGCAGAACATCCGTGTGGATGTGCCTTGCCGCTTCACGGTTGGTATCTCCACCGAGCCGGACAGTATGACTAACGCAGCCGAGAGGCTTCTCGGACTCTCCATCGACAACATCCAGAACATCGCCACCGACATCCTTTTCGGACAGCTTCGTCTGGTGATCGCCACGATGGACATCGAAGAGATCAACTCCGACCGTGACAAATTCCTTGTGGCCGTCAGCCAGAACGTGGAGGCTGAGCTCCGCAAGATCGGCCTCAAGCTCATCAACGTGAACGTGACCGACATCCGTGACGAGTCCGGCTACATCGAGGCTCTCGGTAAGGAAGCCGCCGCCAAGGCCATCAACGACGCCAAGAAGAGCGTGGCCGAGCAGAACCGTTACGGTGAGATCGGCAAGGCCGAGGCAGACAGGGACAAGGACATCCGAATCGCTGAGACCCAGAGAGATACACGTATCAAGACAGCCGCGGCGAACGCCCTTGCTGTACAGGGAGAGAACACTTCCAAGATCGACATAGCCAACTCCGACGCCCAGCGCCGTGAGAAGGAGGCCGAGGCATCGCGCATAGCTGTGGCTGCCGAGAAGGTACAGGCCGCGAAGGCCCTCCAGGAGGCCTACCAGAGCGAGCGTGACGCCGAGCTTGCCCGTGCCGAGAGGGAGAGGGCTACCCAGCAGGCCAACATCGTCGTTCCTGCCCAGATCGACAAGGAGAAGCTCATCATCGAGGCTGAGGCCGAGGCCGAGAAGGTCCGCAGGCTGGCCAAGGGTGAGGCAGACGCGATATTCGCAAAGATGGACGCTCAGGCCCGTGGTACCCTTGAGATCCTCTCAAAGCAGGCCGACGGTTTCAACGAGATGGTCAAGGCCGCTGCCGGAGATCCTCAGAAGGCTGTGCTTATGCTCATCGCGGACAAGCTGCCTGAACTCGTCAAGACTCAGGTCGAGGCTGTCAAGGGCATAAAGATCGACAAGGTGACCGTTTGGGACGGCAATGGAGACGGCAAGAACGGCAAGACATCGACCGCGAATTTCATCTCCGGTCTGATGGGCTCGGTACCTCCGCTTCAGGATCTGTTCAATATGGCCGGAATGAATCTGCCTGAATATCTTAAAGGCAAGGAGACCAAGCCGGAGGAGCAGCCTCAGGAAGAAACCGCTGAAGAATAATCATTATGCCAATAGTAGTAAATGTCGATGTGATGCTGGCTCGGCGGAAGATGACTTCCGCCGAACTGGCTGACAAAATCGGGCTTTCGGCGGTCAACCTGTCGATTCTGAAGACCGGAAAGGCCAAGGGTGTCCGATTCAGCACACTCGACGCGCTCTGCAAGGCATTGGACTGTCAGCCTGGAGATTTGCTTGAGTTCAGGGAAGACGTCGAGCGAACACCACTTATCAAATAGTTATCTTTCAAGGAGCGGCCATAAAAAGCCGCTCCTTTTCGTTATATTTGCAGACATATTCATAAAAAGGACACAAAAGACAAATAATATGAAAAGAACATTTCTTCTGGCCGCTATGGTGGCGGCGGTTGTCTGCGCAGGGACGGATGCTTCGGCGCAGAAAAAGGCGAAGAAAGGCCAGCTGGTCCTTGATGGGAGTGTGGTGAATGTCAATCCGTTGGCAAGGACTTCCCCTGTCGAGGAAAAATTGAAGGCCAAGAACACGCCGGGCATTGAATATGCTCCCACAAAGACCGTGTACCTTTATCCCAAGGGGCAAAACTCCGATCAGGGAATAGTCGAGAACGGGATGGCCGTGACACAGGGGCCGCTTGTCTCCAA
>CAVCRL010000313.1:0-2722 GCA_963604455.1 Lachnospiraceae bacterium
TCAAGCAGAGGGAGCACACCGATCCCGACGAATATCGCAGGATGGTTCTTGAGGACTTGCGCAAGGCCTTGGGAATGAAAGAGCTCCCGACCCACATTGAGTGCTTCGACAACTCCAACATCCAGGGAACTAATCCGGTGGCTTCCTGTGTGGTTTTCCGTGACGGTGTCCCGTCCAAGAAAGATTACCGCAAATTCAAGATCAAGACGGTCATCGGGGCGAATGACTTCGCGTCGATGAAGGAGGTCGTCAACCGAAGATATTCCAGGATGCTTGAGGAGGCTCCGGACGACCTTCCGCAGCTCGTCGTGATTGACGGTGGTGAGGGGCAGTTGGAGTTCGCCCGCCAGGCTCTCGCCGAGTTAGGCTTGATGGACAGGCTGATGGTCATCGGCCTTGCAAAGCGTATGGAACTCGTGATCAGGGTGAACGATCCATATCCGCTGTTCCTTGACCGTAACTCGCAGGCTCTTAAAGTCTTGATGCACATTCGTGACGAAGCCCACCGTTTCGGAATCACCTTCCATCGCAGCCTCAGGAGCAAAGCCCAGATCCAGAGTGCTTTAAGGGAGATAAAAGGTGTCGGCGAGCAGACCGAGAAACGTCTCCTGATGCACTACGGCTCCGTCGCCCGCATCGCCGCCGCCCCTCTCGAAGACCTCTCAAAACTCGTCTCCCCGTCCCTCGCCGCCGAGATTCTCAAAGAGCTCAATCAGTAAGGCCAATTTTTGTGGAATAAATGCGTTATTGGCTTCCATATTTTTCGGAATAAATGTATATTTGCCTATGTGAAATTTCGGAATAAATGTGTTTTATATGCTTGATCGTAAGATTTCCAAACAAATAGAAAACCATCTAAAGTCTGGCAGCGATAAGATGCTTGTTGTCGATGGTGCAAGACAAATCGGGAAGTCTTTCATTATCCGTGAGATTGGAAGCCGGTTGTTCCCGAACTTCATTGAGATTAATATGGAGAAAGACAAGCAGGGTGACAGGCTGTTTGCGGAAGCCAAGACAACAGAGAATTTCTATCTTGCGTTGAGCGCTGTTGCAGGGGATAGGATGTCCGACAAGAAATCAACGCTCGTGTTCATCGATGAGATTCAGGCCTATGACCACCTGCTTACCTTGGTTAAGTTTCTTATGGAAGATGGGCGCTTTACCTACATAGCAAGCGGATCTCTGCTCGGGGTCACATTGAAGAAAACACAATCCATCCCGATAGGAAGCATAACTCCTTTGCATATGTATCCCCTTGATTTCGAGGAATTTCTTTGGGCCAACGGTGTAGGGCGACTCGTTATAGAAGACTTGCGTCGGTGCTTTGAAGAGAGGGTCTCGCCCAACGAATCCATACACAGGAAAATGTTGGACTTGTTCAGGAAGTATCTCCTTGTGGGCGGTCTTCCTGATGCTGTGAATACTTATGTGAAGGAGCATAACATCGTCAAAGTTCGCAATGTGCACAAGGAAATTCTGGAACTCTATGGTCTTGACGCTTCAAAATACGAAAAGGAGTCTTCACGTAAGCTAAAGATTCTACGAATATATGAAATGATTCCGTCAAACCTTGAAAACAAGAAAAAGCGTGTCAAGGTCAAGGACATCGAAGGGAAAAACGGTAAGCGAACCAGCGACTATCAGGACGAGTTTGACTATCTTGTGTCTTCCGGGGTCGCATTGGAGGTGGATGCCATAAGTCAGCCTACTTATCCGCTCAGACAGAATGCAGGGAAGAATCTTCTTAAATTGTATCTTAATGACTGTGGCTTGTTTACGGGAATATTATATGGCAACGACATAAGGCCGGTTCTTGAAGACATCCGCTCTGTCAATCTTGGCTCGGTTTACGAGACTGTTGTCGCACAAGAACTGAAGGCGCACGGATTCGGCCTGTACTATTATGATAACAAGAAAAACGGTGAGGTGGACTATCTGATTGATGATGTGAGGAATATGTCATCAATACCGCTTGAGGTAAAATCAGGAAAAGACTACACGACACACAGTGCTCTTGACAGATTTGTGGCCAACAGAGATTATGCGATCCGGCAGGCGTGTGTGTTGTCCAACGAGTCAAGGGTTTTTGAAAAAGATGGCATCACATATTTCCCGATATATTTTGTGATGTTCTTCAACCACGATCTTGGCTTGTCTGAGATAGATTATATATTCTAAGATCATAAGATATTCCAGAATGCTTGAGGAGGCTCCGGATGACCTTCCGCAGCTCGTAGTGATTGATGGTGGTGTGGGTCAGCTGGAGTTCGCCCGCCAGGCTCTCGCCGAGCTGGGATTGATGGACAGACTGATGGTCATCGGCCTTTGTTCCTTGACCGTAACTCTTAGGGCTTCTGGTTGGGAGTTGTTTGAATTTATCAAAACTGAGCATTAATCCCTTGCGGGAGTTTCCTTGTTTTTCTTCAATTCCGGAGGAAAACGATTATCTTTGTAAAGTTAAGGTGCTGTTTGGGTTCTGGGAGCCAAAACGATGCGCGAAGCATATTCATTATGAAACGAGTGCTGATAGTGACATATTACTGGCCACCGTCCGGTGGATCCGGAGTGCAAAGGTGGGTCAAATTCGCCAAATATCTTCCGGCGGATGGTTGGCAGCCTGTTGTCTACACTCCTGAGAACCCAGAGTTGACGACTGTTGACAAGACTTTGGCGGCGGAGATTCCACCGGAGGCCGAAGTCATCAAGAACCACATTTTCGAGC
>CAVCRL010000314.1:0-2708 GCA_963604455.1 Lachnospiraceae bacterium
ACACTGTCCTGTTCCTCCTGAGGCGCACCGAGAAGATTCTCCAGACCGATTCCTACGACGAGGTCGATGAGGTCCGCCGCGAGGCCGAGGAACTGAAGGATTGCCTTGAGGATGCCCGTGAGGCCCAGATGCAGCGGATGCAGTCCTCAAAGGAGAACATCACCGTGGCCTACCTCTACCTGAACCTCCTTCAAGAGACCCGTGAGCTCACCAGCTCACTCCGCCACCTCCTCCGCGCCTCCAAAGGCTTCAGGGAGTAAGCGACTGCTCCTTCTCAAAATCATAGATGCGGCTTTTGGAATGAATATATTCCTTGAGCCGCATCCTTTGATATTTCAGATCACGTGTCACCGACACGTCCTTGGAAGATCAATTATTTATCCACAAACACAATTTTCACGACCTTGCCTGAACCTCTTGGATTTGAATATTTGGTCATTTCTCTATAGCCGAAAACATCATTGGTCCTCGATTTTTCCGCCTCGAAGTCAAACTGATAATTTACATTCCATACACTTTGATCGAATATGTGCGAACCGGACGACTGTGGCTTAAGGTCTCGTCCTGCGACCGCCTTACCCTTTTTGACAGAGAATAAACACCAAGCATCTTTATAAGTTTTCGTTAACACATAACAGCTATACGGACCAATAGACCTAAGACAAGGAGAGCCAACCGCAGTCAAGTCAACCGCAAGGAATAAATCGCCTGGTGACCGGAATCCATAAAAGATCCCGCCTGTTTTATAAAGAGGACCATAGGAACTGGTCGCGTCCTCGCCTGACAGAGGATACTCACTCCCATCTTTTATATAGACAAATTTATATGTGTACGGCAATGAGAGCGGAATCAGTTGCATAAGAACTCTCACGACCTCATAGTTATTGTAGTTGGCATTCCAAAATGTTTGCTCGACAAACAAATGTTCGTCTCCGACCTCAACAAGTTCCTCTTTTGTAAAAGTATACGAAGAGACACCATTTATCGCGGCCAGGATCAAGTCCTGTTTCTCGGCCACGTTGGCCAAGCCCTTCGCCACGGCCGCCCTTATCGCCTCCAACTTCACGTTAAGACCTGATATCGGCGAGTTAATCGCTTCCTTTATGGCGGCCAGCTTGTCATTGGCCGTCCCGGCTGTCGCATTCAGGGCATCAATCGCCTTCTTCACAAGGCCGAGTGTGCTGTCCTCGCCGACAAGGCCCGCGTTAACCGTTCCCTCAATGAGAGCAAGCTTGGCGCTCAGATCAGTTGTCTGATCCTTCACGGCCTTCTCGACCACGGCGAGTTTCTCCTCCAGAGAACCCTGAAGCGAACCGACCGCATCCTTGACAAGGTCTATCGCCTTCGCGTTGTCGGCAAGACCGGCCTTGACGGTACCTTCTATAAGAACCAGCTTGGCGCTCAGATCAGTCGTCTGGTCCTTCACGGCCTTTTCTATCGCAGAGAGTTTCTCCTCCAGAGAGCCCTGAAGCGAACCGATCGCATCCTTGACAAGGTCTATCGCCCTCGCGTTGTCGGCAAGACCGGCCTTGACGGTACCTTCTATAAGAACCAGCTTGGCGCTCAGATCAGTCGTCTGATCCAGCAAGGCCTTCTCGACCGCAGCGAGTTTCTCCTCCAGAGAGCCCTGAAGCGAACCGACCGCATCCTTGACAAGGTCTATCGCCTTGGTATTATCAGCAAGTCCCTTTTCCGTGGCCTCTCTAATCAGACCAAGAGCCTTCTCGATGAGCGCAAGCTTGGCGTTCAGGTCAGTGGTCTGGATTTTCACCGCTCCCTCTATCGCGGCGAGTTTCTCTTCCATCGTACCCTCAAGAGAGCCTATAGCCTCTATTATCTTTTGGGCCATCTCCTCGTATTTCAACATTCCGTTATCGTAAGCCTTGTTCAGCAAGTCCATCTTTTGGGACAGTGTGAACGTCTGGTTCTTAAGAGCTTCCTCAAGCAATTCAATCCTCGCAGAGAGGCTCTTTGTCTGATCCTGCAAGGCCTTCACAATCTCGCTGTAATCATTCGTGATCGTCTGTTGAAATCTGAATTCCGGAGAATGATACTCACACGAAACAACAGCCGCAATCAGTACACTGACGACCAAGGTTAGAAGAATTCTGTTCATAAAATCTGGTTTCAGTGGCTTTCGCCTATTAATAAAAATGAATATTGCAAATAACATCGAATGAATATACTCCTATCTGTGACAGACGGGAGTACATTCATTCAACAGATTAATTATCCGCCACTTACTCTCCACGGGAGACGACAAGGATTGTCGCGCGGCGGGCAGAGTCGGAGGTGTCCTTGCCGGAATCACCGAGAGGCTGGCGGAAAGCCCGGCTGCAATCAACCCCTTGCTTCCTCAAGTAGTCAAGAACGGTCTCGATGCGAAGTTCGCTGAGCCGCTGGTTATGCGCGCTGGCGCCTGTCGCTGAAGCCTCACCGACAACAACCAATTCAGTTTCATTCAAAGCCTTCATACGTTCAGCAAAAACGTCGAGATCAGCCTTCGCGGCCGCGCTGAGTTTGAAACTGTCATTGGAGAACTGTACGGTAAGCTTCTCAAGAGCCTCATTGGTGCGGCGTGCCTTAAGCTCAGCGTTCTCTTTCCCAAGAGTCTCCACCTGCTCTTTAAGCGACGCGTTCTCACTCATAGCGGAAGCGAGAGCCTCATCCTTGGCCTTGCCGGAGGCCTCACAGTCCGCCTTCGCGGC
>CAVCRL010000315.1:0-2708 GCA_963604455.1 Lachnospiraceae bacterium
CGCCGCTATCTTAAAATATGTGCAGGTAAATCGCCGAAAATGGCTCATAAAATTGCTGATTACGAGAAAAATGACTAAAATTGCAGACTTATTGCGATTTCATTTGGAATTTTATAAATAACATATTCAGAATATGGCCGATAAATTAATCTCAAAGATTCCTGACGGTCCTTTGGCCGAGAAATGGACCAAACGTAAGTCGG
The DNA here is from genome assembly GCA_963604455.1 of Lachnospiraceae bacterium. Lineage (GTDB taxonomy): Bacteria > Bacteroidota > Bacteroidia > Bacteroidales > UBA932 > Cryptobacteroides. The sequence continues at coordinate 204 of CAVCRL010000315.1, forward strand.
AACTCCGACTCGTCAATCCGAACAACAGAAGAAAGCTTGAAATCATCGTTGTCGGTACCGGACTTGGCGGCGCTTCCGCAGCCGCTACTCTCGGTGAGCTTGGCTACAATGTCAAGGTTTTCTGCATCAGTGATTCACCTCGCCGCGCGCACTCCATCGCCGCTCAGGGTGGTATCAATGCCGCTAAGAACTATCAGAATGACAATGACGCTGTCTATCGTCTCTTCTACGACACGATCAAGGGAGGTGACTACCGCAGCCGTGAGGCGAATGTCTATCGTCTCGCCGAGGTCAGCGCGGCCATTATCGACCAGTGCGTCGCCCAGGGTGTTCCTTTCGCCCGTGAGTACGGCGGCTACCTCGCCAACCGCTCATTCGGAGGTGTTCAGGTAAGCCGTACATTCTACGCCCGTGGACAAACCGGTCAGCAGCTTCTTCTCGGAGCTTACGCGGCTCTCAACCGCCAGATCGCAGCCGGAACAGTGACAAGCTACCCTCGTCACGAGATGCTTGACCTCGTCATCATCGACGGCCAGGCCAAGGGTATCATCGCCCGCAACCTCGTCACCGGCAAGCTTGAGAGATTCGGCGCGCACGCCGTTGTGATCGCCACCGGTGGTTACGGCAACACTTACTTCCTCTCCACCAACGCGATGAACAGCAACGGTTCAGCCGCTTGGCAGTGCTACAAGAAGGGAGCGTATTTCGCAAATCCTTGCTTCGCGCAGATCCATCCTACCTGTATTCCTGTACACGGCGAGCAGCAGTGCAAGCTGACCCTTATGTCAGAGTCCCTGCGTAACGACGGACGTATCTGGGTTCCTAAGAAGATGGAGGACGTGATGAAGCTCCGCAAGCACGAGATCAAGCCTTCACAGATCCCTGAGGAGGATCGTGACTACTATCTCGAGCGCCGTTATCCTGCGTTCGGTAACCTCGTTCCTCGTGACGTGGCCTCAAGAGCCGCCAAGGAGAGATGCGACGCCGGATTCGGTGTCAACGAGACCGGACTCGCCGTGTTCCTCGACTTCTCCGACGCCATCAAGCGTCTCGGTCATCAGAGGGTACAGGAGCGTTACGGCAACCTCTTCGACATGTACTTCAAGATCAATAATGTAAGCCCTTGGGAGGAGCCTATGATGATCTACCCTGCGATCCACTACACCATGGGTGGTATCTGGGTTGACTACGATCTTCAGACAACCATCCCTGGACTTTACGCCATCGGTGAGGCCAACTTCTCTGACCACGGTGGAAACCGTCTTGGCGCCTCCGCCCTTATGCAGGGTCTGGCCGACGGTTACTTCGTGCTGCCTATCACCATCGCCGACTACCTTTCACACAAGTTCGCCGAGCCTAAGACCGACATCAACAACCCAGCCTTCGACAAGGCCGAGAAGGATGTTCAGGCCAGAATCGACAAGCTCTTCTCCATCAAGGGCAAGCAGACTGTTGACTCTATCCACAAGAAGCTTGGAAACATTATGTGGGAGTATGTAGGAATGGCCCGCAGCGAGGAAGGTCTGAAGAAGGCCCTCAAGGAGATCAACGACCTCAAGGCTGTGTTCTACAAGGACGTTTGCGTTCCTGGAGAGCAGTATCAGTTCAACCAGGAGCTTGAGAAGGCCCTCAGGCTTGAGGACTTCTTCGAGATCGGCGAGCTTATGGCACGTGACGCCCTGAACAGGAACGAGTCCTGCGGCGGTCACTTCCGTGTAGAGAGCCAGACCGAGGAAGGAGAGGCCAAGAGAGACGACGCGAACTATATGTATGTCGCCGCTTGGGAATACAAGGGAGAAGGCCAGGAGCCTGAGCTTCACAAGGAGCCTCTCAAGTACGAGTTCATCGAAGTTAAAACAAGAAATTATAAAGACTAGAATCGGCTATGGATTTCAATCTTAAGATATGGCGTCAGAAGAACGCCAAGGAACAAGGTCATTTTGAGACTTATCATATTTCCGGAATAGAGGAGGACGCCTCTTTCCTCGAAATGCTTGACATCCTCAATGAGCAGCTGATCCGTGAGGGTAACGATCCAGTAGCCGTTGACAGAGGCTGCCAGAGCAGCGGTCCGGTGTCTTTCGACCACGACTGCCGCGAGGGTATCTGCGGTGCCTGCTCGTTGTTCGTTGACGGCCGCGCTCACGGTCCGGACGATCACGTGACCACCTGCCAGCTCTTTATGCGTCACTTCAAGGATGGCGCTACCATCACCGTGGAGCCTTTCAGAAGCGCTGGTTTCCCTATCATCAAGGATTTGGTTGTTGACCGCAGCGCGTTCGACAAGATCCTTCAGGCTGGCGGATTCATCTCTGTCAGAACTGGTTCCGCCCAGGATGCCAACAACATCCTAATCTCTCACGAGAACGCTGAGAAGAGTATGGATGCCGCCGCTTGCGTTGGTTGCGGAGCTTGTGTTGCCACCTGTAAGAACGGCTCCGCTATGCTGTTCGTGGCCGCAAGGGTCAGCTCCCTCGCTCTGCTTCCTCAGGGTCGTCCAGAGGC
>CAVCRL010000316.1:0-2702 GCA_963604455.1 Lachnospiraceae bacterium
CCGGGATGACCTTGCGCATCACGTTACGGATTTTTGTCAGCTCGTTCATCAGGTCGATCCTGTTGTGGAGCCTTCCGGCGGTGTCGATCAAGACAACGTCAGCACCTTTGGCGACAGCGGACTTCACCGTGTCGAAAGCGACAGAGGCCGGATCCGACCCCATTCCCTGCTTTACAATCTCCACGCCGGCCCTGTCGGCCCAGATCTGGAGCTGGTCAACGGCGGCGGCCCGGAATGTGTCGGCGGCTCCGATCATCACCTTCTTGCCCATAGCCTTGTAACGGGCGGCAAGCTTGCCGATGGTCGTGGTCTTGCCCACGCCGTTCACTCCGACAACCATCACGACAAGAGGTTTCTTCGTCAAGTCAAAAGGCTCTTTCGGTGACTCCTCTCCATCGACATCCAACAATGTGCCGATCTCATCACGGAGCATATCCACCAGTTCGTCGAAAGACATATATTTGTCCTTGCTGACCCTCTCCTCAAGACTGTCAACGATCTTGAGTGTGGTGTCCACTCCCATATCCGACGCGACAAGCGCTTCCTCGATGGCGTCGAGAACGCTGTCGTCCACCTTGGACTTGCCGATTATCGACCTTGAAAGCCTCTGGAAGAAGCCCTCTTTCGTCTTCTTCACACCTCTGTCAAACAATCCCATAACGTTATCATTTGTAAACTTACAAATTTAATAAAAACCGTGGGTAATACGAAATTAATTTGGACATTACAGCCGCTGAATCACATTCAGCAGCATCGGTCGCTGAGCCTGCCGAAGCGTCGAAGCGAGATAATGAAAAGGTCACTTCGACAAGCTCAGTGACCGGACGAGAATTTCCACAAGAAAAAAAAAGCGCAGGCGGAATCCGTCTGCGCTTTTAATATATCACAAAAGATGATTACTTCTTTGCCTCGAAGAAATCCTTCGTCTTCTCAGCCTCAACGAGAAGCTCAGTGAAGATGTAAGCTCCGGTCTTTGGTGACTTGTCCATACGGATGCACTTCACCATACTCTTTGCGCCAGCCTTGGCGGCGAATGTAGCGACTGCTTTCTTTGCCATAGTCTATATCTCCAAATTTACTTGATTTCACGATGAACAGTCACCTTGTGGAGGTAAGGATTGTACTTCTTACGCTCGATACGCTCAGGAGTGTTCTTCTTGTTCTTGGTTGTGATGTACCTTGAGATTCCCGGCACACCGCTTGCTTTCTGCTCAGTGCATTCGAGGATGACCTGCACCCTGTTTCCTTTTGCTTTCTTTGCCATAACTCAATAGATTTTAAACAAGGCCGACATATCCTTTAGCCTGCGCCTCTCTGAGAGCGGCGTCAAGGCCTTTCTTCTCGATGGTTCTCATTCCTTTGCAGGAAACCTTCAGTGTGATGAACCTCTGCTCAGCCTCTGACCAGAACTTCTTGGTCTTGAGGTTGAGGGCGAACTCGCGCTTGGTGCGAAGCTTGGAGTGAGCGACATTGTTGCCGATCATTCTCTTTCGTCCTGTGATTTGACAAACTTTTGCCATAATATTTTACTTTTTTATTGATTCAAAATAAATTGCGGGGTTGCAAATTTCGCTCTAAATTTTCAGAATCGCAAATAATTCAGACAAATTTGAAGAATCTGCGCCACCGTATACTGTTCGGGAACTTGCGGGTCGCATCCGTTGAAAGCCAAATCATTGCGGGCCTTCCGACGATGTGGTCCTCAGGAACGAATCCCCAATACCTTGAGTCAAGGGAATTGTGCCTGTTGTCTCCCATCATAAAATAATAGTCCATTCCAAAAGTGTAGCTCGAAGTCTCCTTTCCGTCAATGAATATCCTTCCGTCAGCGGTCACCTCCAGTCCGTGTCCCTCATAGACTGAGATTATCCTCTCATAGAGCGGAAGATTCTCAAGAGTGAGGTCAACAGTAGCACCCTTCTTCGGAATCCAGAGCGGACCGTAATAGTCACGGGTCCACCTGAAGTTCTCCGTGAACGGGAACAAACTAAGGTAAGAGTCAGGGAAATCCGGCGGATAGACATCCAGGTTCGGTTCTACGCTGACCACGGACTTGATCTTTCCGATCTCCTCAAGCATACCCTGTGTCAGAGGCATAGCCGGATAACCCGGCAGGCTTCCATCGAAATACAGTTCCCCGAGATTGAGGCCCATATTCTCAAGAGTCCTTGAATTGATCTTCCCTCCGGTCGTGACAACGGTGTAGGACAGCTGGATTCCCGGATAGACTTCCTGCTTCTGCCCGTTGACATAGACAAGACCATCGATGACCGAGAGCGAATCGCCAGGGATGGCGACACATCTTTTGACATAATGATCCTTCTTGTCAACCGGACGGACCTTGATCGGGCCGCCGTTGGCTATAGCGAAGTCCCTGCCGGCCTTTCTGACCCAAGTGTAGTAGTCCTCGGACGGGAAACGGGACAAAACCGTGTCTCCGTCAGGGAAATTGAACACCACATAGTCCCCTCTTCTTACGTTCCGGAAGCCTTTCAGACGGCGGTAGTCATTCTGGATAAGAGTCGAGTAGGACTCTTTTCCGAATATTACGTTGTGCGTGAAAGGAACCGAAAGCGGAGTCTGCGGAACCTTAGGGCCGAAAGCCACCTTGCTGACGAAAAGGTGATCCCCCGTGAAGAGGGAGCTTTCCATCGACGATGAAGGAATCTTGAAGGCCTGGAAGAAGAATATGTTGATGAACG
>CAVCRL010000317.1:0-2697 GCA_963604455.1 Lachnospiraceae bacterium
CCGCTGGCCAGTCCAAGGCCGATTTCGTACTTGAGGAAGAGGCCATCAAGCTGGATGACGTTGTGGTCATCGGTTACGGTGCGCAGAACAAGAGGGATGTCACGACATCCATCGCTTCCATCAAGGCCGAGGACTTCGCCAACACTCCTACCACGGACTTCCGTGAGTCTATGGCCGCCAAGATGCCTGGCGTTCAGGTCATCAATCTGGGCGGTCAGCCTTCCGGCAACGTCTCCGTCAGGGTCAGGGGTATCCAGTCCGCCACATCAGGCAACGACCCTCTCTATGTAATCGACGGAATCCCTTGCGACTCAAGGGCTTTCGCCAACCTTGACGGCAACGACATCGAGAGCCTTGAGGTTCTGAAGGACGCTTCTGCCGCCGCGATCTACGGTTCGAGAGGATCCTGCGGTGTCATCCTCGTCACCACCAAGCGTGGAGCGAACTCAGAGACTCCGGTCATCTCCTACGACGGACAGTTCAGCGTCTCCAATGTCTCCAAGAAGATCGATATGCTCGACGCCTACGAGTTCGCGGAGATATTCAAGGAGTCCAGGGACGGAGCTTATCTTTTCAATGTCCCGACAGGTTCGATCGGTGACCCTTACAGCGGTCGTCCGCAGAGTTACCACGACGTTGACCCTCTCATCACGTCCTATCTTCAGGACAAGACCGGGACTTTGACAAACACCGATTGGCAGGACGAGATCTTCCGCACGGCGCTCTCCCACAAGCACGCGCTCAGTGTCTCGGCCAGAACCAAGAACTACAACTACTACATCGGCGTGAACTACCTCAACCGCGAGGGTACCATCATCGGATCGGACTTCGAGAGGTACGGACTCAGGGCCAACCTTGACGGCAAGAAGGGTAAACTGAAATATGGTGTAAGCTTCTCACCTTCATATTCAAAGACCAACTATGTGAACTCCGACGGCCAGTACGGCAGCGACGGTGTGATCGCGACCGCTTTGATGGCCCCACCGGTGTTCCCGGCCTACAACTCCGACGGATCCTACAACTGGGATATGAACGGCTACCTGAGGTTCAACAAATGGGACACCCAAACCAACGAGGTGCTGAACCCTGTCGCCCTTGCCCTTGAGATCGACGATGTCAGGGAGAAACTGAATATGGTGGGCAACATCCACGCTTCCTACGAGTTCATCAAGGGACTTGAATATAAGGTCACGGTCGGCGGTGACTACTATTCCTACATCAGGAACTACTACCGTCCGTCATATATTCCTCTGAAGGGTATGAAGAACTATGACAAGCCTTCCGCCCCTACCGCCGCGAACTACGCCAACTCTTATTTCCATTGGAACGTCACCAACCAGATTTCGTTCAACAGGAAGTTCGGTGAGCACTCTATCAATGCCGTGGCTGTCTATGAGGCTGAGAAACAGGCTATCCAGACCTCGGCTATCAAGGGTACCGGTGTAGAGGGTGACGACAAGATCCGGACCACCAAGAGCAAGACGATCTCTATCGACGACACCTACAACGACAAGTACGCCTACACCTTCGCGTCTTGGCTTGTCCGCGCGCAGTACTCCTACAAGGGACGTTATATGTTCTCCGCCTCGATCAGAGGTGACGCCTCCTCGCGTTTCGCTCCGAACACAAGATGGGGATATTTCCCTGCCGCGTCCGCAGGTTGGCGCATAAGCGACGAGAATTTTATGAGATGGTCCAAGAACTGGCTGAACGACCTCAAGCTGCGCGCCAGCGTCGGTCAGACCGGTAACGCCCAGATCGGAAACTCCGCCTATCTCGCCCTTTACGGTTCCAGCAACATTGACCTTGGAAACGGAATCGTCACTTCGATGTACCCTAAGCAGATCGCCAACAATGAGTTGGGGTGGGAGAAGAACACCCAGACAAACATCGGTTTCGACGCGAACCTCTGGAATGGTCTTCTCGGCATCAACGCCGACTTCTACTATTCCAAGACCACGGATATGCTCTTCAATATTCCGGTGTCATCAGTGTCCGGTCTGACGAAGTCCAATGTCAACATCGGCTCGATGCAGAACAAGGGTGTCGAGATCACCTTGACCTCGCATAAGTCATTCGGTGACTTCTCTATGGACTGGAACGCCAACTGGTCGCTGAACAGGAACAAGGTCCTGTCGCTTGGTGACGAGGACGCTCCGCTGATTGTGGCCTCTTCATATTCAGGAGCCAACTACATCACGAAAGTAGGCTATCCGGTAGGTTGCTACTATCTGCTCGTGCAGGACGGTGTGTTCCACAACCAGGAGGAACTTGACACATACCCTCATTTCCCTACCACCACTGTCGGCGACTTCCGCTTTGTGGATGCCAACGGCGACGGCAAGCTCGACAAGGACACTGACCGCGTGATCGTCGGCAACTATATGCCTGACTTCTACTACGGATTCGGCGTGCAGCTCGGCTGGAAGGGACTCGACCTCTCCGCTAACTTCCAGGGTGTCTATGGCAATGAGATCCTGAACCTTGAGAGACGTTACCTTCTGAATATGGAGGCATCCTCGAATATGATGAAGGAGTCCCTGAACAGGTTCCCTTACGGCAATCTCAACAGGGCCACCAGAAAATCCTCCGGCAACAACGGTTCCTGCACATCGACCTTCCATTTGGAGGACGGTTCATACCTCAGGCTCCAGAACCTGTCCCTCGGCTACACGATGCCGGACAAGTGGTTCAGAG
>CAVCRL010000318.1:0-2691 GCA_963604455.1 Lachnospiraceae bacterium
AGGAATATACCGCCGCGATAACCACTTACAGGTCAGTTGGATCCGGTGGCCTTCTCAAAGCCGCTGGCCTTGCCGACACGAAGTCTGTCGAGGACCGGATCGTTTACCGTGGTCCTGAGTTCAGGACGATTCTCTACCAGTACCTCAAGAAGAACGGAAACATTGATCCAGCTGTCGTCGGTGATCCGAAGGTCATCGGCTCCTGGAAGTTCGTCCCGGAGTTCGCCCCAGCCGCCATCAAGGCTGACGTGGAATTGCTTTACGGAGAATAATGAATATATTCACGTAGATGAAAAAGATAATCCTTAATAACATTGTCCTTGCGGTGGCCGTTCTGCTCGCCGCAGGGACATATTCATTCGCCCAGACTCCAGCGACTCCGGAGCGAAGGCTCGCGGTTGAGGCTGAATATGGCGTAAAGGACGCTGTTGTCAAGTATGACACTCGTTCCGAGATGATGGCCGACAGGAATCTTCTTGGAGGTGAATATAATATGTATCCGCTTGATGATGTTAGGATCACTCCGGCCCCGAAGGGGTACAAGCCGGTGTATATCAGCCACATCGGCCGTCACGGAGCAAGGTACGGCCTTGGTGACGGTGTCTATGAGGCTGTCCGTAAGGTGCTTTCTGAGGCTCATTCGGCAGGGAAACTGACCGAAGCGGGGGAGGATCTATATTCCCGATACGAGAAGTTTTATCCGTCCGTCGCCAACAGGGGCGGGGACTTGACTTTGGAAGGTCAGAAGCAGCACCGCTTCATTGCTGCCACGATGTACAAGGAGTTCCCGGAAGTGTTCAAGGGCAAGACAAGGGCGGCTGTGCTTTCCACGGCCGTGCCTCGTGTGATGCTGAGTATGATGTCGTTTATGGACGAGCTGAAAGGTCTGGACAGAGACCTGACATATTCAGTGGATGCGGGTAGGGTTTATCTGCCGGTCCTTGAGCCGGACGGAGGGCAGAATCCGTACCGGGTCAAGACTCAGATCCCGGCTGAGGCAAAGGCTTCGGCCGCCGCGATGCAGGCTTCGCTGATTGATCCAAAGGCTTTCTGTTCCAGGTATTTCAGTGATACTGACTATCTTGAGTCCACGTTCGGGATGTGGCAGTTCGAGTCCAATCTCCGTACGGTTGTGGTCGGAATCCAGTGCCTTGACGGTGAGCAGCCTGATAAGTTCTCGGACATATTCACATTTGATGAGCTTTTCGGCATCTGGGAGGTCAGGAATTATAACGGCTACCTCTATATGGGGCGCTCGCCTTTGACTGACAACTTTGGCTGCACTAAGAACGCGGCGATCCTTGAGAACATCATAAAGGAGGCGGATAGGGATCTGGCTTCCGGCGAGGTTCAGTTGAGCCTTCGTTTCTCGCACGACACCGCTGTCCTGCCTTTGGTCTCCTATATGCGTCTGGACAATTTCGGAGTTGTTGTGGATGATCCGAAGGAGGTGAAGAATTACTGGAGAAGCGACAAGGTCACGATGGCCGCAAACCTCCAGCTTATCTTCTACCGTAGCAAGCGCGCCCCGGAGATCCTCGTAAAGGTTCTCTACAATGGCCACGAGGCCTCCCTCCCGATCCCACAGGTCGCCCCCTCCTTCTATTCCTGGACCGCCTTCAAGGAATATTACGGGAGGTAGCGCGGCGTGGCGGGTGTGTTTGGCCTTTAGTTTGTGTGAATTTTACTCAAAAGTTTGTGTTTCTGGAAATATTCACTATCTTTGCGTAAAATTTACACGGTAATATGTCCGAAAATAAGAAATATTGCTACAAGTATCCGCATCCGGCGGTCACAACCGACTGTGTGATATTCGGTTATGATGTCAAGGATGGGCTTTCCGTGCTTTTGATCCGGAGGGGGCTTGATCCGTACAAAGGCAGCTGGGCTTTCCCGGGGGGATTCATCAGGATGGATGAGGATGCCGAGACAGGTGCGCGTCGCGAGTTGAATGAGGAGACAGGGCTTGATTCGGTTTATGTGGAAGAGTTCGGATGTTTTTCGGAAGTTGACCGGGATCCTCGCGAGCGGGTCATCACCATAGCGTTTTACGCCCTTGTCAGAAAAGCTGATGTGATAGGCGGGGATGACGCTGAGGCGGCGAGCTGGTTCCCTCTGGACCGGATTCCTCCTCTTGCGTTCGACCACGACAGAATCCTGCGAGTAGCCCTCAGGAAACTGAAGGAGAAGATTCATTTCGAGCCGATCGGATTCGAGCTCCTGCCCGAGGTGTTCACAATGCCCCAGCTTCAGAATCTCTATGAGTCCATCCTTGAGGTAACCTTCGACAGGCGCAATTTCGCCAACAAGATGCTCAAACTCGGCATCCTTACCAACACCGGTCAGCGTCCCGCCGGCTCCGGCCCGAAGATCCCCGTAAAGTACACCTTCAACAAAGACAAATACGACGAGATGAAGAGCAAAGGCTTCCGGCTTGAGTTCTGAAATATTCTTAGAAGGCTTACCAGTTATAAAAGTTCCGATCTTAAATACCCTACCGGGCCTTGGCGAGGCGCTTGAGCTCGCAGTCGGCCTTGATCTTGTCGATTATGGCGCAGACGACCTTGTAGGTCTTGCTGTCCTTGGTGTAGTTGGCGGGGACGGTGAAGTTGACGCGGCCTTGGTGCTGGAGGGTATTGGTGAAGGCTTTCTTCTTCGGGTTGCTCTCGTCGCAGACGGCCACGGCGTGGC
>CAVCRL010000319.1:0-2683 GCA_963604455.1 Lachnospiraceae bacterium
ACGGCCGCCCGGCCTACGACGAGTTCGACCCGACTCCGTGCATCTCCATATTCTTTACCCTCTTCTTCGCTATGTGTATGGGTGACGCGGGATACGGTATCGCTCTCGCCATCATTGGACTTGCGATGAGGAAGGCCAAGGGATTCATCGGCTCGATGGCTCCGCTTGTCACCACACTCGGTGTAGCGACCATCGTGATGGGAACCGTGCTGCACACATTCTTCGGAATGGACACCTACGCGGCCACCTGGGTTCCGGACTGGATCAAGAAATGTATGATCCAAGGAGACGTAGCCGGTTATGACGCCCAGATGCTGTTCTCTATCCTCATCGGTGTCGTGCACCTCAGCGTCGCTATGCTCCTCAAGACAGCGTATGCGGTGAAGCGCAACGGATTCGCTAACTCCTTAGGCACAATAGGTTGGACTCTCCTTATCGTGGGAGGTGTCATCGTTGGAGGCTTCGCCCTCGCCGGAGTAATCGGCTCCACCGTCACCAAATGGGTTGTCATAGTGCTGGGAGTTGTCTCCGCTTTGGGAATATTCCTGTTCAACGACATCCATAGGAATCCGCTTGTGAACATCGGCTCAGGCCTCTACGAGACCTACAACACCGTCACCGGGCTTCTCGGCGACGTGCTGAGTTACCTGCGTCTCTACGCACTCGGACTCGCCGGAGGTATGCTTGGCAACGCGTTCAACCAGTTGGGACTGTCCGTCTATGGGATTGACGTTCCGGGAGTGAACATCCTTTGCTTCGCCCTCATCGTCGGCTTCGGCCACATCCTGAACCTTGCGATGTGCTGCCTCGGAGCCTTCGTGCATCCTCTCCGACTCAACTTCCTTGAGTTCTTCAAGAACAGCGGCTATGAAGGGACCGGAAAGGCCTACAGCCCGCTGACAACAAACGATAATAAATAATAACAAAATAAACATCAAATCATTATGAACGAAATTTTAGGTTATCTCGGACTGGGCCTTATGCTGGCCCTTTCAGGAATCGGCTCTTCCATCGGAACGACCATCGCCGGCAACGCCGCTGAAGGAGCTCTCAAGGTAAACCCTGAGAAGTCAGGAAACTATATGGTGCTCTCAGCCCTTCCTGCAACCCAGGGTATCTACGGCTTCGTGGCCTTCTTTATGTGGCTCGGCAAGGATTTCGCCGTTCAGGGTCCGCTTATGTTCGGTGTCGGAATCTCTGTAGGTCTTGTTTGTATGATCTCTGCGATCCGTCAGGGTATGGTCAGCGCCAACGGTATCGTCGGCATCAGCCAGGGTCACGACGTGTTCACCAACACCCTTATCTACGCCGCCCTTCCTGAGTTCTACGCCATCCTTGGACTCGTCGGAGCCATTATGGCATAAGTCTATAAATAACAGCACAATATGTCGCTGATAAAATCAATTTCCGGCATACGCGGAACTATTGGAGGAAAGCCCGGAGACGGGCTTTCTCCTATTGATATAGTAAAGTTCACCTACGCCTACTGCGCCACCCTCCCTTCAAGGAAGCCGCAGCCGAACGGTGAGAAGTACAAAATCGTAGTCGGCAAGGACGCAAGACTGTCCGGAGCGATGGTCGAGAACCTTGTCATCGGCTCACTGATGGCCTGCGGCGTGGATGTGGTGAAGATCGGTTTCGCCTCCACACCGACCACAGAGATGGCCGTGACATTCGCCAATGCCGACGGCGGAATCATCCTCACAGCCTCACACAACCCTCGCCAGTGGAACGCCCTCAAGCTTCTGAACGACCGTGGAGAGTTCCTCACAGCGGCCGAAGGCCAGGCCATCCTTGACCTTGCGGAGACAGAGGACTTCAATTTCGCCGAGGTTGACAACCTCGGACACGTCACCGAGCACGACTACACTGACGAGCACCTGGATGCCGTTATGGCTCTGGAAGCCGTTGATGTCCAAGCCATCAAAGACGCTCATTTCAAGGTTGTACTTGACGCCATCAACTCTGTGGGTGGAATCATAATGCCTCGCCTTCTGGAGAGACTCGGCGTGGAGTGCGTCAAACTCAACTGCGACCCTACCGGCGACTTCGCCCACAACCCGGAGCCGCTTCCAAAGAACCTGACGGAATTGAGCGAAACCGTTGTCAAGGAAAATGCCGACCTCGGAATCTCCGTCGATCCTGACGTGGACCGCCTGGCGTTCATATGCGAGAACGGCGAACCGTTTGTCGAGGAATATACCCTCGTGAGCGTAGCGAGCTACCTCTTTGAAAGAGCCGCCGCCATCGCCAAGAAAGAGGGCCAAACCCTTGAGGAAGTCACGGCTCCTTACAAACCGGTTTCCTGCTCGAACCTATCTTCCAGCCGCGCCCTGCGGGACGTGACCGAGGAATATGGCGGTGAATATCACGCCTCGGCTGTCGGTGAGGTCAACGTCACCACCAAGATGCGTGAGACCGGTGCTCTGATCGGCGGAGAAGGCAACGGAGGTGTCATCTACCCTGCCATCCACTATGGCCGTGACGCTATGGTAGGTGTGGCGTTGTTCCTTTCAAACCTCGCGCACAAGAAGATGAAGGTGAGCGAGTTGAAGAAGACATATCCTGAATATCACATCGCCAAGAACAAGATCGAGCTGAGCGACAAGGCTTTGATCGACAGGATCTTGGAGGAGATGAAGAAGGAATATGCCGCCGAGGACATCAATGACATCGACGGTGT
>CAVCRL010000320.1:0-2638 GCA_963604455.1 Lachnospiraceae bacterium
AGGAACTCAAGGACAGGGGCTACGCCGGTGTGTCCTATAATTATAATGTGGTGATCAACTCCGCCCACTATCTGGACGAGGTGCACGCGGCCGGGCTTCAGACGGTCCTCTGGCCGGTGAACAGCTATGATCTCGCCGATTTCGCGATGAGGCACGGTGTCACCTACGTATCCACCGACCAGCCGCAGGGGATGAAGCGCCTTATGGACTCCATCCGCGAGTTGAGGTGGAAACAGGAGAAGAAGCTGATCTGCTTTGACTTGGACGGAACTTTGACTCAACACAAGACGCAGCTGACAGCTGCCAACAGGGCGGTGCTCGACACTCTTGCAAAGCGCTACGAGATCATCATGGCGGGAGCCGGCAATTGCGAGAGAATCTACAAGCAGATGGGGGAATATCCTATCACAATCCTTGGCAACTATGGCATGGCCGAAAGCCGCATTGTGGACGGCAAGTTCCAGATTGTCAGGGAGGAAAAGGCGCAGGTGGACAAAAAGTTCTTCGAGAAGAGCTGCAATTACCTGCGCAAGAAATATGGCTACACCGACTTCAGCGGCGAGTCTCTTGAATATCACGAGTCCGGTATGGTGACTTTCGGACTGCTTGGCACCAAGGCCGGCAAGGAGGCCAAACTCACTTTCGATCCGGACAAGATCAAGAGGCGCGCTATGTTCCCGGAGGTCAAGGAGATATTCAAGGATTATTCCGTGTTCATCGGTGGCACAACTTCGTTTGACATCACTCCTAAGCAGTACAACAAGTTGGATGCAGTGTTGCGTTATGCCGCCGAGCACGGCTACTCGTTTGACCAGATCCTGTTTGTAGGCGATGACTTCGCGGACGGTGGCAACGATAGCCAGATCCGTCTCGGTGGAATGGATTATATCAGGATTGATGATTATACGAGATTACCAGAGAAGTTGGAATTTTTGTTCTAAACCGATAAAATCAAAAAAAATCATTGAGTTTAAGGATTGATTTCATAACTTGCGCCATCAAAATTTTTCAAGGATGTTTTCGGAAGCCCACACATATCGACAGCAGCAGTTCCAGCAGGGATTTCAGAGCCAGAATGTTCAGGTCCTGAACGATTTCGTGTGTGCCGGTCTTCCAGCCTGACGGCATATTCATTAAGGAAAAAGGATATTATGATTTAAATATTGAAGGCTGGTCCCTCGTGGATCAGCCTTCTTCCTTTTTGAAGCGGCCTTGAGGTTTGAGGATAGTTTTGATTACACAATATACAGTTTAAGGAAATACACACCTTTAACAAATAGACAAATTATGAGCATTGACAGATTTGATCTGGTGAAGGAATCCTTCGAGAAGAAGGCTGTTCCGGCTGAGCGCCCTGAGGGCAAGACCTCCGACTACTACGGAGAACTGGTCTTTGACCGTCCCAAGATGCACAAGTACTTGGATGCCAAGACTCTGAACGCACTCCTTGACTGCATCGACAACGGAAAGTCCCTTGACAGGGAGACCGCTGACGGGGTCGCAAAGGGTATGAAAGAGTGGGCTATGGAGCATCACGTGACCCACGTGACCCACTGGTTCCAGCCTCTGACAGAGGGCACCGCAGAGAAGCACGACTCTCTGATCGACTATGACGGCAAGGGCGGAGTCATCGAGACATTCGACGGAAAGTCCCTTGCCCAGCAGGAACCGGACGCATCCTCTTTCCCCAACGGAGGCATCCGCGCCACATTCGAGGCCAGAGGCTACACGGCCTGGGATCCGACTTCCCCGGTGTTCATCATCGATGACACCCTCTGCATCCCAACCGTCTTCATCTCCTACACTGGTGAGGCCTTGGACTACAAAACCCCTCTCAAAAAGGCTCTCAAGGCCGTTTCTGATGCGGCCACCCCTATCTGCCGCCTTTTCGACAAGTCTGTCACGAAGGTATATTCCTACCTCGGATGGGAGCAGGAATATTTCCTTGTCGATGAGTCTCTCTATGCCGCGAGACCTGACCTTATGATCACCGGTCGCACCTTGATGGGGCACAACTCTTCCAAGAACCAGCAGCTGGACGACCACTATTTCGGGGCTATTCCGTCACGCGTGGCCGAGTTTATGCGTGACCTTGAGATCGCCGGACACCGTCTTGGGATTCCTCTCAAGACCAGGCACAATGAGGTGGCTCCTAACCAGTTCGAGCTCGCTCCAATCTTCGGGGAGACCAACCTTGCCAACGACCAGAACCAGCTTGTGATGAACCTTATGAACAAGATCGCACGCAAGCACGGTTTCGTGGTTCTGCTTCACGAGAAGCCTTTCGCAGGTGTGAACGGCTCGGGTAAGCACAACAACTGGTCACTCGGAACTGACACAGGCACAATGCTTTTGGCTCCAGGCAAGGATGCGAAAGGCAACCTCCAGTTCGTCACGTTCTTCGTGAATGTGCTGGCTGCTGTGCAGAAGCACAACGCATTGCTGAAGGCCTCCATAGCCACGGCCACGAACGCCCATCGTCTTGGTGCCAACGAGGCTCCGCCAGCAATCGTGTCAGCTTTCCTTGGCAGGACGATGACCGACGTGCTTCACAAACTGCTTGAGGTTCCGTCCGACACTCCAATCGAGATCGCCGGGAAGAAGGGCAAGAGCGTAGGCCTTGTGGAGATTCCGGAGA
>CAVCRL010000321.1:0-2596 GCA_963604455.1 Lachnospiraceae bacterium
TGGATATTTTAGTTTTATTCGGTAGCGAATTTAATGATAATCCGTCAAATATCCTATGCTTATCTATGTGGGTTGACCATAAATGATAAATTTACGCGCAAAAGTTTGAACGGTAAACAGAGGCGCAAAAACATACGATATTGCTCCCGTCGAGGACAATAATGCGTGCGACGGGAGCATTAAAATGATAAAACGCTACTTCTGGCGGTTTCGGATTCATTCAGAGATAATGTGATTATTCCTGAATATTCCGCTTGATATGCACTACAACTTCCACTTGCGACTCGGGATGCGCGTCAGGAGTGACTCTTGTGACGCGGACCTCGTAAAGGTCACCCCAACCCATATCGAGGTATTTGCTGATTTCCTGGTTGGAGCCGCGCGGGATGAAACCGAGCTTGAGATCTTTGTAGTAGATCGCGACGGCATAGGGATCGAAGCGGTTGTCCTCTTCCCTGACGAGGTCGAGTCTGGTGCCGATTTTGAGGTGCTCGAAAGCCTCACTGCCATCCCAGTAGGTTAATCCTGCGATGTGGAAATTGGTGAGATGCCTCTTCATCTCCTGTCTGTTTTCCTTTTTCATATTATGTAGTTTTATTTGTTTACGGTACAAATATGAAGTGAGGCTGTCTCAATTTGTGGGACAGCCTCGAATAAATATGATTATTTTGCGGTTTTGTCGCTTACCGATATGCCTTTAGTCCACGAATACCCTAAACTCAGGTTCCCAGATCTTGTCACCGTTGGAGTCCTTGGACTCTTCGAAAAGTTTCTCAAGCTTTGCCACGGCATATTCATCTTCAAGAACTCGTCCGGAGCGGCCGCCTTTCCAATCGAAATCAGGGATTGCCTCAATCAGGGCTGAGGTTTTGATGATGACGAATTTGTCGGGATCGGATGCCTGTTGGATATCCATATCCATATAGAAAGTCTCGCGGCCTTTGCCGGACCAATCTTCGTCACGATAAGGCTCGGATGTGAATATTCCCGCCATACAGATGCCGGTTGTGTCGTCAATCACCGGTTCCCAGAGTTGCTTGCCCCATTTGTTCAGTTTTCCCGGGACAGGTCTGTTCTTGCAGCGGACCATAAAGAACCTGTCGCCTTCGTGGGCTCTCTGATGCTCCCAGACACTCCAATTAAAGGAGTTGAGTTCGAAAATGTTTCCGGAAAGCAAGACACGGTGTCTCTCCAAATTGTAGGAAGAGATGGCAGGATTCCAGAAAAGAATTATTGTGCTCATAGTGAATGTGGTTTTAAATATTCATACAAATTAAAAAGGGGATTGTCCCAAATCGTGGTACAGAGTCGGGATATTCATTTGTAGCGTTCCACCGCCATTTGATGATATTCGCGGATGGTGTCGGCAAGCCATTGAGGTTCAAGGATTTTAATCGCTCCGCCTCTGGCAAGCAGAGGGGTGTGAAAGTCTCCGGTGGGGCTGAGCGTCAGTTCAAAGTCTGTATATTCATCTGTGTGGGAGATTTCTTTTTGCGAGGGATGCATTGGCAGGTCGCGCATATAGAAGGCTTCATTTCCAAAGGCACGGATTACAATGCGTTGCACGGGTAAGGCGGTGTCTTTCACTATGCCGTAGCAGTCGCGGAACCATCGGGCGGCGTCAAAATTTTCATCCAGCACGAATTTTTCTTCCGTGACTTCCAGGCTTTTTATGCGGTCGAATGCCAGAAGGAAATAATCTCCGTTCTTTAACGACTTTACAAGGCCGTACCAACGCCTGTTGAATAGTTTGACGCAGTATGGCTCAACCTTCATAGAGGTTTCATATTCAGATGTATAGCGTCGGTAACGGACGATGATTCGCAGGCCGCGTTTCATAGCGTCTATGAATCTGTGAAGATTCTCGCCGTCGGAAGGAATTGACTCCAGCAGGATCCTGTCGTGCACGCTTTTGCTTTCGCTGAGGATGTTGTTTACGGACAGAGTGGACAGCATCCAGTTCTGTATGGAATCCTCGTCAAGCACCTCCTCGTTGCCGATGTAGTACTTGAACCCGTTTTTCTTGTCGCACTCGATATAGATTCCGAACATATCCTGAATGGCGTCCTTATGCCTGTTGAATGTGCTGCGGGCCAGACTTATGCCCTCGCTCATCTCGGTTTCCAGCCACTTCCGGTTGATTTCCCCGAACGTGATTCCGCGCGCCTTATGAATGATGTTCACAAGCCAGATATATTCCTGAAACAGTGTGTAGGATCTCATAATGAAGGTTATTTTTTGTAAATATAATCATTTGTTGTATCATAAATCGTCATTAAACAATACTTTTGTGAAATTAACGTAGACCGATTATTGACAATATGTACAGAGAAGTAGACGATCTTCAAGAGAAATACCGCCGATTGCTTCAGCAATGTAAACTGCTTCAAAAAGAGAATGAAGCGTTAAAAGCATTGCTTCACTCTCACAGTATCTCCTATGGGTCGAGCGTTGTGGAAAAAGAAGATGCCAAAGCATTTTCCCAAACCCCTCTTCCAACCATAAGCTTCTCTCTTGATGATAAAGTGAAGCTCTTTCAATCCTATTTCAAAGGCCGTGAAGATGTCTTTGCGCGCAGATGGTTCAGCAAGGTGAC
>CAVCRL010000322.1:0-2575 GCA_963604455.1 Lachnospiraceae bacterium
AGGAATATCCTGAAGATCTCATCGGCTTTTGGCGAGCAGAATCATCGTGTTGAGGATGAGGCGTTTGATGGAGCGGACATAGAAGCCTCTTTCGGCTCAGTCCGGCTGGATCTCCGCGATGCCATAATCAACGATGATGTCCAGATCCACGTCAAGGCCAGTTTTGCCGGAGTGGGAATATACGTCCCTAAAGATGTCAATGTGGATGTCCGTTCAAATTCTGCATTCGGTGGCGTGAACAACAAAACCGCCGACCGCCTCCGTCAACAGACTGGCTCCCACACCATCCTCCTCATCGCCGAATGTTCCTTCGCCGGAGTCGAGGTGATGTAGGTAATAGGTCACTTATTCCTTTGGCCCGAGAATCTGCGTAGTGTGATCCTTGGTGTTGACCTTCCCGATGGCATCGATGATGATTCCGTCCTCATCGATCACGTAGGTGGTCCTCAATGTCCCGTATGACTCCTTCCCGTAGAGCTTCTTGAGCCCCCAAGCCTCGTAAGCCTTCAGAATGACACACTCCGGATCGCTCACCAGATGGAACGGCAGAGAATATTTCTCTATGAATTTCCGGTGCGAGGCCTGCGAGTCCTTGCTGACCCCAAGCACCTGATACCCAAGCGTAAGATACCGATGATAGTTGTCCCGCAGGTCGCAAGCCTCCGCCGTGCATCCCGGAGTGCTGTCCTTCGGGTAGAAGTAAAGCACAAGCTTCTTTCCCTTGAAATCATTGAGACTTACCTCATTGCCATTCTCGTCAACACCGAAGAACTCCGGCGCCTTTGTACCTATCTTTAGCATATTCTTGAATATTCGTTAATAATATTATCGTCAAACTTTCCTGCCGCAATTTTTGTACAGCGGCCTATTTCAACCCTTCGCAGGTCGCTTTGATGACCTCCGCCACTTCCTCCCGGTTGTCAATATTGACCTGATACATCGCCCTGGCCCCCTCGTAAGGAATCGCCTCCGGCATCCCGAACCTCTCATTGGTCTTGGTCTTCTTGACCAGAACCCGATTGTCGTAGATCCCTCCGAAATATTTCCCCTGCCAGTACAGCAGAAACTCTCCCATCATCGGCTTCGTGAAAATTCCCTCCAGCATCCCCATCTGCTCCACAGCGAAATCCCTGTAATCCTTGCTTGTCATATTACTTTCTCCTTTGTGCAAGCGCATTCACCGAATCTTTGTCAAGCCCAGTGCACTTGACAATGAACTCTATAGGGGTGTTTGCCCTTATCATACGTAATGCTATAGCCTCCCGTTCTGCAACCTTGCCTTGTTCCAGCCCCTGCTCCAACCCTTGCTTGATCCCTTCCTCACGCCCGAACTCTCTGGCGTAGGCTATCTGGTTGTAAGTGTCCCGTTCGTTTATCATATTGCTGACATATTGTTTCTTCTCATCCACTGTCAATGAAATGACCTCCGCCGCCTCGAAGAACCTTCTGAATATCCTGTCGACCAACGCAGCCGGACGCTCCAGCAGGCGGTGCAGGTTCTTCAGTACGTAGAACCACTTGTCAAGGTTCGTCTTGAGCTCGTCAGGTCCCTTGTCGAACCGCCCGATCTCGATGAACACGAACCGCAGCTTGTCCGTCATCAGATCTCCGTTCTCGTCATCCCTGACTGAATATCTCCGGATCAGTCCTCCACCTCTTTCGGGGGCGAAAGTGAAGTTCTGCAATCCGACGAAATACACTCCCTTGATGTTGTAGTTCCACTTTCTGCCCTTGACACCCTGCGAGTGCAGCGCCATTCCGGAATAGTACAAAGCCCTTTCACGGAAGTGCTTCTGGTAGGCCAACTGGACCTCGACGATGAACTTCTCGCCGCTCTCGTCCCTGCACATCACGTCGAACCTTGCGTTCCTGTCCCCGGCGGCCATCCCGAGCTGCTCTGTCGGCAGATATGTGATGTCCTTTATCCTCTTGTCCGGGAAGATCGTCATCAGGAACGCCACAAGGAACTCCTTGTTCATCTCCGTTCCGAAAAGCCTCTTGAACCCCCAGTCGTTCAGCGGGTCAATGTACCGAGGCAGTGCGTCTTCACTCACTTCGTCATCGAATCCAGCCCCCTCGTCTTCCAAAAGTGCATGGCCCCAGCCGTAGGCACTCAAGTCGTCATATCCATTAACAGCCATAAAGATAATAGTTTTAGTTGGTTAAACAAATTGTCGGCTCCCGTTTTCTTGTCTTTTAAGGAGGAATATCATTCCTCGACCGGCAAGACTCCATACGGAAACCGACACCAATGTACAACCATTTCTATTGTTGACCATCAGATGATAAAAAACATTTGGGGGTAAGAATATGTTTTTTATGAATATTTATGTTTTCGTTATCAGAACGAGAACTTGTAGCCTACGCTGAGGGTGGCGGTGGTGGGGTTCTGCCAGGTGAGGGACTTGAGCTTGGTGCCGGACTTGTTGGTGTCGATCTCAAGGTCGTTGTGGTAGTTGAACATCGCGGTGAAGTCCAGACTGTGGCGCTTGGTGAGGTTCCATTCGAGGCCGAGGGCTCCACGGACACGGTTCACGTAGGCGTGGGAATAGCCGAGGAACTCGTAGTCGGACCA
>CAVCRL010000323.1:0-2568 GCA_963604455.1 Lachnospiraceae bacterium
GTAATCCTTGTAGCCTTCAAGAGCGGCGGCGATGTCGTCATAGGCGGCACCTTCCGCGAATATGGCCACGTCGATCTTGTCCGTCACCTCGAACCCACTGTCCTTCCTGAGATTCTGAATCCTGTTGATGAGCTCGCGGGCCACGCCTTCCCTCTTCAACTCTTCAGAGATCTGAATATCAAGGGCGATGGTCAGCTGTCCCTCAGTGGCGACGAGCCAGCCCGGCATATCCTCAGACGAGATCTCATAGTCGCCAGGCCTAAGCTCAACGACTCCCGAAGGAAGTTCCACCGAATATGCCAACCCGGCGGCCTCGGCGTTCTGAATGGCCGAGATTGTAGCCTGGTCGAATCCGCCGAAAGCTCCGGCGATCTCTTTCATCTGCTTGCCGTAAACCTTTCCGAGGGTCTTGAAGTTCGGCTTGATCTTCTTGGTGATGATGCCGGTGGTGTCGGAGATAAACTCGGCCTCCTTGACATTCACCTCATTGAGGATGATGGACTTGACCTGCTCAAGCTGCTCCTTGACCTTTGCTGAGATCACAGGGATGATGAGCTTCTGGAGTGGCTGACGAACCTTGATGGAGACCTTGCGGCGAAGCGCGAGCACCATCGATGTGGCCTTCTGAGCCAGATTCATCCTTTCCTCCAGATCCGTGTCGATGACAGCCTCATCGCAAGCCGGCATATTCACATAATGTACTGACTCCAAGCCATCCGGAACGAGGTCCAGATAGAGGCGGTCCATATAGAACGGAGCGATCGGAGCGCCTAGCACAGCGACATCCACAAGCACCTCGTAAAGGGTCTGGTAGGCAGCGAGCTTGTCCTCGTCCATCTTTCCTCCCCAGAAACGTTTCCTGTTCAGACGCACGTACCAGTTGCTCAGGTCATCGCACACGAAGTCCTGGATCAGACGGCCGGCGGTGGTGATGTCATAATCCTCATAAGCCGCCACAACCTTCTTCTTCAAGGTGTTGAGCAGCGAGATGATCCAACGGTCGATCTCCGGCCTCTTTGAATATTCCACCTTCGCGGCCTTCGGATCGAAGCCGTCCACGTTGGCATAGAGGGCGAAGAATGAATATGTGTTGTAAAGCGTACCGAAGAACTTCCTGCGGACCTCGTCCACACCGGCCTCGTCAAACTTCAGGTTGTCCCAAGGCTGGGCGTTGGTCAACATATACCATCTGAGGGCATCCGCACCGTACTTGTCCAACTCCTCGAACGGATCCACGGCGTTGCCAAGACGCTTGCTCATCTTGTTGCCGTTCTTGTCCAGAACCAAGCCGTTGGAGATCACGGTCTTATAGGCCGGAGTCCCGCTGATCATAGTATGGATGGCGTGAAGCGTGTAGAACCAGCCTCTGGTCTGGTCAACACCCTCGGCGATGAAGTCAGCGGTGCAGCCGAACTTCGGCGAATCCAGTCCACGAAGACCTTCCTGAGCGTAAGGCATCGCACCTGAGTCGAACCAAACATCGATAAGATCCGTTTCACGAGTCATCTTCTTTCCGGAAGGACTTACAAGGAATATGTTATCGACATAAGGTCTGTGGAGATCAATCTTGTCATAGTTCTCCTTGCTCATATCCTTAGGATCGAACCCCTTGTCCTTGAACGGATTGCTGGTCATAAATCCAGCCTCGACAGCCTTGTCGATCTCGGCGTAGAGCTGGGCGATCGTGCCGATGCAGATCTCCTCCTTGCCGTCCTCGGTGCGCCAAATCGGGAGCGGAGTGCCCCAGAAACGGCTGCGGCTCAGGTTCCAGTCCTGGATATTCTCAAGCCACTGGCCGAAACGTCCTGTACCGGTTGACTCCGGCTTCCAGGTGATAGTCTTGTTCAGAGCGACCATCTCGTCCTTGACAGCCGTGGTCTTGATGAACCAGGCGTCGAGAGGATAATAGAGGACAGGCTTGTCGGTTCTCCAGCTGTGAGGATAGCTGTGTGTCTGCTTCTGGATCCTGAACGCCCTGCCGTCCATCTTCATCATCATACAGAGATCGATGTCGAGGGTCGGAGCGTCAGCCGGAAGAGAGTCATCGAAAGCGTTCTTCACATAGCGGCCGGAATATTCCTTATAAGATGGGTCCACGTGTGTGCGGACATATTCAGGATCAAGGTCTTCGATCGGGTAGAAGCGTCCGTCGTGGTCCACCTGGGCCTGACGCTTGCCATCCTTGTCCAGAACCATCATTCCCGGCACACCGTAGTTGGCCGCCACCTTCTTGTCATCCGCGCCGAAGGTAGGAGCGATGTGAACGACTCCGGTACCGTCCTCGGTCGTCACATAGTCCCCGGAGATCACCCTGAACGGCTCGCCTTCCTCGATCGGCTGGAACCAAGGGATCAGCTGCTTGTAGCGGATGCCGACAAGGTCTATGCCCTTGAACGAGCCGTCAAGCACCTTGTAAGGCACGAGCTTGTCGCCCGGCTTGTAGTTCTCAAGCGGAATGTCGGCGGCCTTAGGATTGAACCAAGCGCTCACCAAATCCTTGGCCAGCACATAGATGGCCTCCTTGCCCGTGTAAGGGTTGAAGGAGAGGACACGGACATATTCATACTT
>CAVCRL010000324.1:0-2538 GCA_963604455.1 Lachnospiraceae bacterium
AATAATAGTCAACCGCGATGTTGATTATGCTGTCGGAGGTGATCTCCATCCCGACCTTCTCCAAAGCGATCGTGTAGAGCAGGGCGTGGCGGGCACGGAGTTCCTTCGTGCCAAGCAGGCTCCTGTCCAAGGAATCCAATGCGACGAAAGCGCTGTCAGGCTGGATCTCCAGCCGGGCCTCAATCTCATCCAAAAACTGTTCGGCCGTCCTGAACGAGCGCGCGCAGGAAGCGAAGCACAAGGACAGGATGGAAATGAATATGACGGTTCTAAGTCTCATACGGCAAAAAGTCACTCACGATGTCTTTGTCAAATCAATAACGCTTACTAAGTTAGTAAAAAAACGGTCATGTAAGACTATGTAAGAGGACTGGTCATAAAGAAATTTCACAAAGTTGTATTAATCAATGAATTGAAACTAAAAAAAGTCAAGCATATTTCCAGTTGTAAAACTATATTCGGGTAATTTTGCCGACAAAGACTATATAATATGGATTCTGGAAGACTATTTTGCACGTTATGCGTTTTTGTTATCGGCATTCAAGCTGAAGCATTTCATCCGGTCGCTGTGCCTGTCGAAGCGACCGAGCGGACCGACACCCTGAAAGCGGCGGTGTTCACAGGAAGAAGCGTCAAACACTACAGCGACCACCAGAAATTCTACCTGAACAAGGAGGACAGGAACGCTCACGCGACCGCGCTGGAGACCCTGAAACTGATCCCCGGAATCCTGGTCAAGGACGATGAGGCCACACTTCTGAACGGCAAAGGCCTGACGATCCTCCTCAACGGCCTCCCTACCACCAGCTCTTCCCTATCCCTGCTCACCCCGGCGGACATCAAAAGCATCGACTTCTACCAGAACGCCCCGGCAAGATATTCATTCGCCGGCAGCGGCTCGATGGTCAACATCATCACCCGAAGGCCCGGAATCGGCGGCAACCTGATGCTGAACCTCAAGGAAGCGGTCACAACCCCTTGGGGCAACAACGCCGTCTCCTACCGCCAAGTCCTGAAAAACACGATGATCGGCATTGAATATTCCGGGAAACCGAGCAAAAGCGGTGGCTACGGCATCGACGAGTTCCTTGAATATGAAGCCGGAGGCAATCTGTACACAAAAGTGAAAGAAGGTCTGGACACTGATTTCACCCGGAACCAGCACAACGTCTCTCTGGATCTGGTCAGAATGAAAGACGAGAATAGCGCCCTGAAAGCACAATTCACGTTAGGTTACGAGAAAAAGGACTGGCCAGTAAGCCAAAGCGCCCTCAAAACCGTCACGAATCTGACAACCAAAGAATCCACGACATCGGAAGTGACTGACCACAAGGACGATTGGTCCGAATATCTCTCCCCGGCACTCGACATCTACTGGAACCGCAGATTCTCCGACAGACACGAACTGTCAGTGAACTTCGTCGCCACCGCCTACGACACCAAAAGCCGCAAAGGGTTTTATGAATATGCCGGAGCGACTCCCATACTATCCTCGACAAGCCTGACCGACGGGCGGAAATATTCAGGAATACTTGAGGCTGTCTATGGATGGACGCTGTCCGAGAAACATAAGCTTGGTTTTGGAGCCAGAAGCACTGCCAGCCTTGCCGGGCAAAACAGCGGTAACGGAGAAGTCACCGTCCGGTCGGACATCAACACCGATCTCGGCCGGCTGTGGTGTGAATATTCAGGAAACGCAGGAGGGTTCAGCTATTCTGTCGGAGCGGCTATGGAACATTTCGGCTACGAAACCAAGGCATCCGGAAGGCACGACTACATCTATTTCCGCCCGCTCGTCCAGCTAAACTACACATTCAACGATCACTCCTCGATGTATTTTAATTACTCAAGCAATACTTCGACTCCGAAGATCGGATGGATGGGCGATGCGTCATATTACAAGGATGACAAATGGCTCGTGAGGAGCAACCCTGAACTCGAAAGTTACACAACAAGGGATGCGATGATTGGATATTCATTCAACAATTCTTGGCTCTACATCAATCCATACATCCTTGTTTATCACAATGACAATCAAATAATTCCTATTTTCAGCCACACTGACGGGCTGCTTGTTGAAATGGATGAGAACTCGGGAAATATGATTGCCGCGATGGCCGCACTCGGAGGCAGGATCAAACCATTCAGGAATATTCCCCTATCGCTTACCGTCTATGCTATGTACAATGACCAAAGGTTGACAGGAGGCGGTGCGGACAGATCGGTCAAAAGCCTTGGCGGAATGGCGATGTTGAGATATTCAGGAAAGAAATGGACAGCCGAAGGCTATGTACACCAACCCTTCAAGTCGATCAGTGACATCGGCATCTCAAAGGGTGAGAACTACGGTTACTTTGAGTTCTCCCGCAGGATCGGGAAGAACCTCCGCCTCGGAGCCGGAATGCGCTATCCGTTCTACCATTGGAAAGTCAGTGAGGAGACCGCGCCCGGATCGCTTGTGACAATGAAAAACACAAGCAGGATGACCAGCCAGAAAAACACGGTCATCCTCACTTGTGTCTATAATTTCTCTTACGG
>CAVCRL010000325.1:0-2523 GCA_963604455.1 Lachnospiraceae bacterium
TCCTTTCATATTCAGCGGCAAAGATAGTCATTACTTTGAATATTCACACTATTCGCAGTCAGCCACGAATATGATATATGATATTATTCTCAACAGTCTGTCCTCGCTGATTTGTGTATAAAAATATTATCTTCCCAAAATGAAAGTCATAACAAATCGTTCTCCTGAAAGAGTCGGATCACATAGGCCTTGAAGCGTCCATAGTCGAAACCCGCTGCCTTCTTCGGGAGACTGTCGGGACTTGAGAATAATTCTTGTTTTAAAATTTTCTTTCAATAAATCGCCACATTATTGTCCACTGGTTCAACTTTCATTGCCTTTCAATCCCTTTTCCAATTCCTCAATAGTCGGCATAGACGACTTGAAATCTTTCGGGAAAAGCTTAGACAGCTGATATTCCGATATACCCATTGGCTCTCTGTATGATTCCAATGCATATTTCGCCACCACATTATCCTTGTCCTTGCAGATAAGCAACCCGATGGTTGGATTGTCCATATCGGTCTTAAACTGATGATTTATGGCTGATACATAGAAACTCAATTGTCCCAAGAACGAAGGATGGAACGACTGGGCTTTCAGTTCTATGACCACATAGGCATGAAGGTGGGTATTGTAAAACAGCAAGTCTGGGAAGAACTCCTGCTGTCCGACCTCCAAGCGAAATTGCCGGCCCATATACGAAAAGCCCTTTCCGAGTTCCAATAGGAATCGAGTGACGTTTTTCACCAATTCATCTTCGATATCACGCTCATCAAATGTCTCTCGCAAATCAAGGAAATCAAACTGATAAGGATCTTTGGTTATCTGTTGTGCCAAATCGCCTTGTACGGCAGGAAGCGTAGATTGGAAATTGGTGATGGCTTTGCCATCACGCTCATACAGGTCGGTATCGAGCCAGTTGAGCAACGCATCACGTCCCCAGTTATTCTCACTTGTCTTTCTTACGAAGAATAGAGCTTTGTCCATATCATCCTTACATCTCTCTATAATACGACAATGATGTCCCCAAGGAATAGAACTTAACAATTTGAAATCGTCAACAGCTTGTTGACGATTTTGATTTTGTTCCGCAACTTGCGGAATATTTAAGCCATCTATTAAATCATCCGCCGTTTGTGTACGATTTGTAAACAATGGCGCATAAAGCTTGTAAAAGTAGCTCATATACTTCAAGTTAGTAGGTGAGAAACCTTTTACACCTGGCATCTCGTTCTTCAAGTCCAGACTGAGATTCTTGTAAAATCCAGAGCCGTAAGTATTGGTATATTGCTTGGCTTCGATGTCTCGTCCCAATTTCCAATAGAAGTCCAGCAAATAGCCATTGGTGGCACACGATGCTTTAAGGCGATGGCTGTAGAATCGTTCTTTGAGTTCGACAAGCCAGTCCTTATAGTCGCTATCATTATGAAGGGCTACAGATAAGTCTATATTACTCCTAACCATTATCCTAAAACATTAAATGCTACAAATATAATGTTTTATCATAATAATCAATCAAAAAGACAAGAAGAGAGGTGTCGGACG
Source organism: Lachnospiraceae bacterium (assembly GCA_963604455.1). Classification (GTDB taxonomy): domain Bacteria; phylum Bacteroidota; class Bacteroidia; order Bacteroidales; family UBA932; genus Cryptobacteroides. Next base: position 1,528 of record CAVCRL010000325.1, read on the forward strand.
CATAGGCTGATATGCGCCAACGGTCTGAAAGGCCTTGAGAATGTGATCTCCGATGTCTTTCCCCTAATGCAGTTGTTCCCTCCCTAAAAGGCGGTGCCGCTGCCGGACACTCTTGATGAAAGACTACCCAGAATACAAGGCGGCCAAATATTTTTCAGCAATGCCGGGGAATATATTTCACTTATGGTAAAATATCAACAATGCCAGCTTATCACAGGTACCGAAGGACGTACCCTACACATAGGCTATCATTACTCCTCGAAGTCTACCTTTCAACCCTCTCTCCAACCAATTCGACACATCAAGTATGCATTCGGTTTTATGTTCCGAATTCGAGTCTAATGATATTGATAATCCAAAGTCTATGTTGAACAAGAAATTTTGTAACAATTGTAGCCAATATGACACTATTCGTGCGTGGCGAAGCGCTGCTGGGCGAGGGTCTCGTACTTGGTGCCGGGACGGCCGTAGTTGGCGTAAGGGTAGATGGAGATGCCGCCGCGAGGGGTGAAGAGGCCGGTGACCTCTATGTACTTGGGATCCATCAACTTGATGAGATCCTTCATGATCTTGTTGACGCAGTCCTCGTGGAAATCACCGTGGTTGCGGAAGCTGAACAGATACAGTTTCAAGCTCTTGCTCTCGACCATCCTGATGTCTGGAATATAGCTGATCCTGATCTCCGCGAAGTCCGGCTGCCCCGTGATCGGGCACAGGCTTGTGAACTCCGGGCAGTTGAACCTCACCCAATAGTCGTTGTCCTGATGCTTGTTGACGAACGTCTCCAAAACCTCCGGAGCGTAGTCACTTTTATATTCAGTCTTTTTGCCGAGGGAATGCAGACCCTCCAATTCTCTTCCTTCTGCCATAAATGAATATTTACCAAGACTCGCCCGACCTTGCTCCCTGAATATTACAGGAGAATATCCAAGGAGCGGGCGGCGAGATTATATTTCATTAACTTTAAACGGATTATACGATATGTTGTTGTCGTAG
>CAVCRL010000326.1:0-2522 GCA_963604455.1 Lachnospiraceae bacterium
GATCACGGGCGGCGGCCGGACTAAAAATTTATGAAACGAATATACCGTCTCATAGCCTCGGCCTGCATTCTGGGATGCGGGCAGTTGGCTTTCGCACAGACTTCCGGCGACTCAACAGCTGTTCGCCGGAAAGATAACTTATTGGACAGCACCCAGGTTATCAAGGAGTCCATCATCATCGGCACACCTGCCGGTTACAAGTACCGTGAGGTCATCCCGGCGCAGACCCTGAAGGAAGAGGAACTTCAACGGCTGAACAGTTTCTCGGTCGCGGACGCCATCCGCTATTTCTCCGGAGTGCAGCTGAAAGACTACGGTGGGGTCGGCGGCCTCAAGACCGTGAACATCCGCTCGATGGGAACAAACCACATGGCCGTATTCTACGACGGAATACAGCTCGGAAACGCTCAGAACGGGCAGGTGGACCTTGGACGCTTCTCGCTGGATGACGTGGAGGAGATATCCTTGTACAACGGACAGAAAAGCGACATCTTCCAGTCAGCCAAGGACTTCGGGGCGTCGGGAACAATCTACATCACGACTAGAAGGCCACGGTTCGAGAACGGTCGGAACGCGAACTTCAAGGCCACGATGAAGACCGGATCATTCGGCCTCATAAATCCGTCAATCCGCAGCGAGTACAAAATCTCGGATGCCGTAAGCGCCTCATTCAGCGGAGAATGGGTCAACGCAACCGGCAAGTACAAGTTCCGTTACCGCAGGCGTAACTCATTGGGAGAGATCGCCTACGACACGACCGCAGTCCGTCACAACGGCGACATCAACGCCACCAGGCTTGAGGCCGCGCTGCACGGAACGCTCGATGAAGGACGGTGGACCGTCCGGGCATATTCATACAACTCGGAGAGGGGCATTCCGGGAGCCATAGTGAACAACGTCTTCCGCAACGGCGAGAGGCTTTGGGACACCAACTCGTTCATCCAAGGCACTTTCACGAACAAGTGGAGCCCGAAGTTCAGATCCCTGCTCAACGCCAAATACGCCGCCGACTACACGCACTACGAGAATCAGGACGCGAAACTGATCCAGACGAAGAACACCTACCGGCAGAAGGAGCTGTACGCTTCCTGCGCGAACCTCTATAATATAATGGAGAACTGGGAGGTGTCCCTCGCCTATGACTTCCAGTGGAACACCCTGGACGCGACATTTTATATGCCGACGGAAAGCGACGGCACGTTCCCCTACCCTACCCGTTACACGCAGATGGCCGCGCTGGCGACAGCGTTCGAATGGGGCAGGATCAAAGGCCAGGCCAGCGTCCTGGGCTATTTCGTGCACGAAAAGGTGAAGCGGTTCGAGGCCCGGCCGGACAAGGCGGTCACCACACCGGCTTTCTTCCTGTCCTACAAGCCGTTCCGCAGACAGGACCTGTCAGTGCGCGCGTTCTACAAGCGGATGTTCCGGATGCCGACATTCAACGACCTCTACTACACGGACATGGGCAACGCCTTCCTGAAACCCGAATATGCCGAGCAGTTCAACATTGGACTGAAATACACCAAGAATTTTATGAATATGCCCGCTCTGCGGATAATCGACGCATCCGTGGACGCCTACTATAACCACATCACTGACAAGATAATAGCCTACCCGAAAGGTCAGCAGTTCCGCTGGACGATGCTCAATCTCGGAGAGGTTGACATCAAGGGTATCGACATCGCCCTGAACTCGGCCTGGGCCTTCGGCAAGGTGGAAGCGACGGCCAGACTCCAGTACACTTACCAGAAGGCGATAGATGTCACGGATCCCGCGGACACATATTACCGGGACCAGATCCCGTATATTCCTTGGCACAGCGGTTCGGCGGTGTTGTCGCTCTTCTACAAGGGTTGGGGCCTGAACTACAGCTTCATCTACAATGGCGAACGCTACAACCAGCAGGAGAACATCCCGAGGAACCACACACAGCCGTGGTACACCAGCGACCTCTCCCTCCAGAAGTCCTTCGCCATCCGCACCCGCACCCTCAAGCTAACCGCCGAGATCAACAACCTCCTCGGCCAGGACTACGACGTGGTGCTGAACTACCCTATGCCGAAGACAAACTGTCGGTTTGTCACGAGTTTTAATTTTTAAATCAATATGTTATGAGACACACAAACAAAATCATCAAAGCCTTGGTCATAGCTCTGTTTTTCGGTGTGGCCATCTGCGGCTGCCGCAAGGAAGAGACCATCGTTCCTCCAGTGTATGGTCCATTGGGATTCCAAACAGACCCGGACGCTGATCCGATAGGAATGTACGTCCTCAACGAGGGCAGTATGGGCAGCAACAAGGCCGACATCGACTTCCTCGACTACCGTGAGGCTTCTTACGCTTGCGGAATCTACGCCGAAAAGAATCCGACGGTTGTCAAAGGATTGGGAGACACCGGAAACGACCTCCAGATCTATGACGGAAGGTTGTTCGCCGTCATCAACGGTTCACACAAGGTGGAGGTGATGGACGCCTACACAGCAAAGAGAATCACCCAGATCGACATCGCGAACTGCAGGTAC
>CAVCRL010000327.1:0-2506 GCA_963604455.1 Lachnospiraceae bacterium
GCGGCCGCCCCCGCGACAAACGCGAATAATGAATCACCTTTCATAACGTTCGATTTTCACAAATATAATGAAAATCGCATTATAGTAATCCCTAAAAAATAACTTGGCTGTCTTTGATTGTCTTTTATGGTTCCTTTCCCATCAGTCTTGTGCCACAGGCATATTCCTTCTTCCAAAAGAATTTGTCAACCTATTTCCTGACAGACGCGCACTGGACACCAAGAAGCTTCAGGGCGGAGACGAGCTCGGTGGTGACGGCGACCCTGTACTTAGTGGAGTGGAACTCAATGTTGTACTTGGTCTGAGGATCGTAGAGGAACATCTTTAGAGGGACAGTGCCACGGTTGGCCTGGATCAAGGAAACGAGATCCTTGCGGAACTTCTCGGTGAGCATCGGGGTGGTGATGCTGATGGAGAAAGCGTTCAGCATCGTCTCATTCACGTTGCCCAGAAGCATTATCTTCTTGACCCTGAAAGCGTAAGGCGAAGTCTTGCCTTGCGCGCGCTCCTCCGGCTTGATGAAATATTTCTCCTCGATGTCACCCTCGATGTAAAGGTTCTCGTGCGGCTTCATATAGCTCATAAAAGCCTCGTGGTCACGTCCGAACAGCGCCAGCTCGTAGGCTCCGCTGTAATCCTCGAGCTTCGTCTTTGAATATGGCTTGCCGGTCTTCGTGGTCAGGGTGCTGTACTCTGTCACCAAGCCGGCGATCGCTACCTTCATTTTCTTCTTTGAAGCCTCACACTCAGCGATCTGCTTGTTGAGATTGGCCAGTTCACAGTTGGTAAAACTCTCTATCTCAAACGCATACTTATCCAGAGGATGTGAGGAGATGTACATCCCGACATATTCCTTTTCCTTCTGGAGCCACTCGAACTCATCGTCCGCTCCGACCATTTCAGGAATATCCGGACGCACAGGCTTCATTTCCTCCACCTCGCCGAAAAGTGAAGCCGCCGAATTGGCCGCATCCTGACTGTAGAGGTTGGAATATTTCGCAAGCTCGTCAATGAACAGGTTGCCGCTCCGGCAAGGCAGGAAAAACTGCTTGCGCTGGATGCCGAACGAATCGAAGCCTCCTGAATATACAAGGCACTCTATCGCCTTTCTGCCCAGTGAGTTGCCAAGTCTCTCAACAAAATCGAATATGTCAGCGTAGGTTCCGTTGGTGGTTCTGTCGGCGATGATCGCCTCGGCCACATTGGAGCCGAATCCCTTGATTCCCTTGAGGCCGAAACGGATGTTGCCCTCCTTGTTCACTGTGAAGTGTGAATATGACTCATTGACATCCGGGTTCAAGACCTTGATCTTGTGAGCCTTGCAGTCAGTGAGGATCTTCTTGATCTCCGGCATATTCGACAGGTTGCAGGAGAGGTTGGCGGCGAAGAACTCGGCCGGATAGTGGCATTTCAGCCAGCCGGTCTGGTAGGAGACCCAAGCGTAGCAGGTGGCGTGGGACTTGTTGAAAGCGTACTGGGCGAACTTCTCCCAGTCTTTCCAGATCTTGTCCAGCATCTTCTCCGGATGACCGTTGGCCTTTCCGCCCTCCATAAACTTGTCCTTGAGCTCGTTCAGGATGGCGATCTGCTTCTTACCCATCGCCTTACGGAGCTTGTCCGCCTGACCTTTCGTGAATCCGGCCAGTTTCTGGGAAAGAAGCATCACCTGCTCCTGATAGACGGTCACACCGTAGGTGTCCTTGAGGAACTCCTCCATCTCCGGAAGGTCATATTCAATAGGCTTGAGTCCCAGTTTTCTGTCGACGAAGTCCGGAATGTAGTCCATAGGACCCGGACGGTAGAGGGCGTTCATAGCGATGAGGTCCTCGAAACGCTCCGGATGCAGCCTTTGGAGCCAGGTCTTCATACCCTCGGATTCAAACTGGAAGACGCTGTCCGTGTCGCCGTGGCCGTAGAGTTCGTAAGTCGGCTTGTCGTCAATCGGAATCGCCTCGATGTCAATGTCCGTACCGAAACGCAACTTGATGTTGTCCAGACATTTGTGGATGATGGACAGGGTATTGAGCCCGAGGAAGTCCATCTTGAGCATTCCGACCTCCTCGATGTAGTGGCCGTCGTACTGCGAGGTCCAGACATATTGCCCGGACTCCTTGTCCATTGAAAGGCAGATAGGAATATAGTCGGTCAGGTTGCCTCGTCCGATGATCGTGGCGCAGGCGTGCATTCCGACCTGACGGATGCAACCCTCAAGCTGACGGGCATATTTCAGGACCTCCTTCACCTGCGGCGTTCCGTTCTCCAGTTCCTCTTTGAACTCAGGGACAAGACGATAGCAATTCTTCAAGGTGATCTTGACATCCGTGTCCTCCATACCCCTCTGGTAGGTCTTCTTGACCGTCTTCTTCTGTCCCGGATTGTCAGGATCGTCCACCTCAACGTCCTTTTCTATGGCCTTGAAGCCCGGCTTGAGGTCATCCAGTTTCGGATTGTAGAGATATTCCTTCTCGACTTTCTCGCTGAGGCGGTCAGGCACCATTCCGGACAG
>CAVCRL010000328.1:0-2504 GCA_963604455.1 Lachnospiraceae bacterium
AGCAGAGGCGGTCAGCGCAATACTGAACAGTCAGAAGCCCGTTGTCCTTAGGCTGGCCACTCTCATAGTATTCATCGCAAAGCCGCTCGAAACGGGCGAGGACATCATTGTTGACGGCCGGCGACGCGGCGAACTGGCGGTCGAATGAATGCTGGCAATAATCAAGCACCAATTGGATGTAGTCAATGATGATTGTCATATCCGGGCTGCCCGTAAGCAGTTCATCCTCAATCTTTCCGAATATGTCCACAAGCAATCCCTTCTCCCTTGTCGTCGGAAAAAGCGCCTCCCGTGTGTCGTAGGAGAAATAGGAATATCTCGACATCGCGGCCTGCAAAGGCGTTCCCGAAAGCAGATCGGGGTGGAACATAAGCACTTGTCCCTGAATCCTGTGCGTCTGGCCATCGCTTTCGGAACCGGCCACCTGTCCCGGAGCGAAGAACACCAATGCTCCTTCGCTGTAGTCATACAGGCTGTTGCCGTAATGCAGCTCGGTATATTTCCGTCCCTTCAGGTAGATGGCGTAATAGCCGAACATCCGGGGAGGCTGGTCGAACAGCAACGGCGGAAGTTTCCCAAGGTCAACAACCCCGACAAGGGGATGCCTGACCTCCGCTCCCACCATATTACAGTATCTGCTTATGTCGAATATTTCAATGGCACCCATAGCTCCAGACAGCGGAATATTCCCGCCGGACCGCAAAGGTAACCATATTCATAGATTTTTACACTATTATCCGTGATTTGGCTAACGCTTCATTCGCCTCGGCATCATAACTTTGCCGCCGAAAATTGATGAGAGATGGAATATTCGGAAAGAATTGAGAGAAGGCGCAAGCGTGTGGTTCTCGCGCTTGTGCTGTCGAGCTATATGATAGTAGGGATTGATGGCTCGCTTGTCATCACGGCCATCACTGAGATCGCGGCGGACCTGCATCTTGACCACACCGCGCTCTCGTGGGTGCAGAATGCCTATGTCCTGGCTTTCGGAGGGTTTATGCTGGCGGGAGGAAGGCTTGGGGATATGTACGGACGCAGATTGATGTTCATCATATCGCTTGTCCTGTTCGGCATAGGATCACTCGGGGCTGGGCTTTCGCCCACGGCGGCCTGGATGATCGCGTCACGTTTCGTCCAAGGTGTCGGCTCTGCGGTTATGGCTCCGGCGGCGCTGGGGCTGATTGTAGATTACTTCGAGGGCAAGGAGCGGGTGAAGGCCGTGGCCTGGTACGGCAGCATCTCGGGTCTCGGACTTTGCGTCGGACTTGTGCTCGGCGGAGCGATAACCAGCTATGGTTCCTGGCGTTGGGGATTTCTCGTGAATATCCCGATAATATCACTGATGCTTGCCGGATCTGCCAGATGGTTGAGGAAGAGCTCATATTCAGAGACTTCTTTTGACTATGTCGGATCGGTGTTGTCCGCCATCGCCGCGTTTTCGTTGATTTATGCGCTTGACGGGGCGGAACAGCCTCTGTTATGGGCGGTGGTCGGATGCGTCAGCCTTGTGGTGCTGATCCTCGTTGAGAGAAAGGCAAGTCTCCCGATCATCCCGATGGAATTGTTCCGTTCGGCCACGAGATGCAACGGCTATATATCACGGTTTCTGATGATCGGGGCGTTGATGGGCTATAATTTCGCGATCTCGGAACTTTTGCAGCAGACTCTGGGTTTCTCTCCGCTTCTTGCGGGATGCGCTTTTCTTCCGATGACGATCACCACTTTCTTCGGCGCGCTGTCTGTCCCTTCTCTGGTCGGAAGATTCGGGAACATCAAAGTCCTGGTTCCGGGCTTGGTAATGCTAATAATCGGATTCGTCTGGCTGTCAATGTTCAGCGCAGGGAGCTCGTATATGTCAGGGCTTTGTCTTCCAATGCTGCTTATCGGTTTCGGTCAGGGGCTGGCGATGAGTCCGCTGACGAATATGGGAATCGAAGGCATTGGCAGCGACAACACAGGCGCCGCCTCCGGTTTCGTGAACGTATCGCACCAACTCGGCGGAGCCTTCGGCTTGTCATTGATGGTCTCGATGACGCAGAGGCTGTCAGAGTCTGTCCAGCGTTTTCACTATAGTATGTTGGTCGCTGTCGCATTGATATCAGCGGCATTAGTCGTGACAGTGATGAAAACCATTGTCAGGCGTCGATCCTGACTGTTATCCTGAGGGACGGCAAGCTCAGTGACCGGGGAGAAGTGTAAAGTTTTTTTACAGTGAGTGTAAAGAAATTTTACACTTCTTGAATTTGTATATTTGAGTAAAACGTTGATTTCTCGTTGATTACATCTTTTGGCATAAAAGTGGTTTGTCAATTTTCCGTGTCCGGGGGGGAAAGACCCGGAGAGAAACGGAAATATTAAAAGTATAAGTTATATGAGCATATTCAGAAGAAGAAAAATGGGAACACCGCTTTCAGGGGTGTTGAACATTTTGGGAATGACGGTGGCGTTTGCGGCGCTGTACATCATTCTGGTGCAGGTGCATCACGACCTGACCTATAATAAAG
>CAVCRL010000329.1:0-2497 GCA_963604455.1 Lachnospiraceae bacterium
TAGCCGTTGCGGAAATAGCGGAGGATGTCTGACAGCCAGTAGGAGTTGTTGATCCGGCTTTCCGGAACATTCTTCTTGAAATGCTCAACTGTCCTTGTGAACTGCTCGTCGGTCGGACCTTCCTCGGCAAGTTTCTTGAGACCGTCCTGAGCGAGGGTTCTAAGTTTCTCGGCAAGAGCCGGTTTGCAATTGAAGTAAACCTGAAGGAGATATCTTCCGTTAGGGTCTTTGCGGGCATTAGCCACTGTAGAGGCACCGTATGTGCCACCCTCATCCTCACGGAGAGTGTCCACATAAATCTGGTCAAGGATATAGCTTACAGCGTCGGCAAGGGTCTGATCCTTGACGGTGAACGGACGGTAGTCAGTGTATACCTGAAGAACGGTGGTCAATGGGGTCTCCATCTTCTGATCGAATACATCGACAACCTTACCTTTTACGAGCTGAGGCTGGACATCAGCCCACTTGGCGGCCTTCTTTCCCTTAGGAAGGGAACCTACATATTTCTCAACCAGAGGTTTGAGGGTGTCAAGATTGACATCACCGACAATAACCATCACCGCACCGGCGACATCAGCGAAGAGTTTGCGGTAGTTCTTCTCGATGGTCTGGAGGTTGGCCTTCTCAAGTTTCTCCATCGAAAGCACCTCGTTTCTCGGATTATCGTTGTAGAGGACCTTGTTGAATCTCTTTTGGAAAACGAATTTAGGAGTGTTCACGAGATTAGGGAGCACGGCCTTGATCTGAGCCATAGCCTTGTCATATTCCTCCTGATCAAACCTCGGATCTGTAAACTCAAGATAGAGCAGCTGGAAAGCAGTCTCAAGATCCTTGACGGAAGAGTTTCCGGAAATTCCATTGTAGAGGTCATCCACAAACGGCCTTACGCTCACCATCTTTCCAGAAAGCATCTTATTCAGCTCCGTAGCTTTAAACTTGGACAAGCCCTGTGCCCCTTGGAAGACCCCGTAAATGTTGCCATCAAATGAAGGCAGGTCTTCGGTAGGAATCAGGCTTTCTCCACCACACTTGTAGAATGAGAAGAGTATCTGATCTTTCTTATGCTCAGTAGGAAGAACGACAACTTTGGCTCCGTTGGAAAGAATCCACTCGGTCGCGCCATAGATGGTCGTGGAAGTCTTCTTCACCTTTCCGCCCTTCAAAGCTGCCGAATCCATCAACGGCTCGTTGGATGTCTCCTCGATAGGAGCGTCGAGCTCGGATTTCTTGACTTCCTCAATAACCTGAAGAAGTTGTTCCGCCGTAGGAGTGGCTATGCCTTCCTTCTCAGGACCGTTGTAAAGAACCACCAGACTATTCTCATTGGCGAAAGCCTGGGCGACAACCTGATTCAGAACCTGCGCGTTAAGCTGCCCGAAGATAGCCTGCACAAGTTCGAGCTTGGTCTTCGGCTCCATATAGGCATAGTTGTCAAAGAAATGATTGATCAGCGGATTGACGAACTCACTGTTCTTTCTGGTGTCAGCTCCGTTAGCGGCCTTCTCGTAGGCTGCGATGATGTCGGCCTTGGCCCTTGACACCTCACCTTCGGTGAAGCCATATCTCTTCATCCTTTCTATTTCAGTGACGAACGCCTTGAATCCTCCAAGTATGTTGTCTTCCTTGAGTCCAACACTTCCGTCATTGCCCTCTATGGCCTCACAGAGTTTGCCGACACCAAAGCTGGCATAAAGGAAAGGAGCGTCCGCATTTGAAGTGATGTCATTGAAACGCTCTGCCATCACGGAATGGACAACGTCTTCAATCAAATCCACCATCAGACCCGCAGTGGTTGAGTTGAGAGCCTCGTCACGAGCCTCGCTCTCCCAAACCATCTCAATGGATGTCATAGTGGTCTCAGGATCTGTGAGCACAGCCACACGCGGCTCGGTGAACTCCTTGAACAGGATCTTCTCCTTGGCCTTAGGATTGACGGCGGCAGGAATGTCTGCGAATATCGACTTGATCTTTCCCTCGACAGCGTCAACGTCAACATCACCCACAACGATGACCGCCTGCATATCAGGGCGATACCAAGTCTGATAGAAATTCACAAGGCTCTCCGGCTTGAATGTTTCCAGATTCTCCTTGCTTCCGATCAGGGTGCAGGTGGCGTACTTTGTGTCACCGTAGAGGTAAGGAAGGGACTTCTCGAAAGTTCTCCAGCCGGCGTTCCTGCGGGAACGCCTCTCCTCAATGATCACCGGACGCTCCTTGTCGATCTCGGCAGGATCATTCGTCACGAAATGCGAATAGTCGTGCAGGATCAAAAGGCAGGTGTCCACCACAGATTCCCTTACCAAAGGAATATTATTGAGCATATAGGTGGTCTGGTCGATGCCAGTGGCGGCGTTCACATTGCCGCCGAACGAGGCTCCGATGCTCTGAAGCCAGTTCAGAATGCCCTTGTCAGGGAAATTCTTCGTGCCGTTGAAGCACATATGCTCAAGGAAGTGCGCGAGACCGTCCTGGTCAGGGGTCTCCTGAATAGCTCCGA
>CAVCRL010000330.1:0-1086 GCA_963604455.1 Lachnospiraceae bacterium
TTGGCGGTACCTCCACGCTGCTCCGGACCATAGGCCGGCATCCAGGTGACTTCCTTGCCTTCCATCAGACCGGCGTAAGCCAGAATCTTTCCCATCGAGAGGACGCCCTGTCCTCCGAATCCTGCAATAATTATCTCATCTGTCATAGCCTTGTCGATTTAAAGTTCAACGCCTTTGTCCTTGAGGTCTCCAAGATGGTAGAACTCGAACATATTCTCTTCCATCCACTTGTTGGCCTTCTCAGGACTCATCTTCCAACCGGAGTTGCAGGTGGACACTACCTCGACGAGGTTGGAGCCCTTGCCCTGCATTGAATATTCAAACGCCTTTCTGATCGCCTTCTTCGTGCGGTTGATGGCGGCCACGGTGTGGACGGCCTGACGGGTCACGTAGCAGGTTCCGTCAAGTGTGGCAGCGATCTCGGTGATCTTCAGCGGATAGCCGTGAAGCGACACTTCCCTTCCATAAGGGCAGGTGGCGGTCTTCATTCCAAGCAGTGTGGTCGGAGCCATCTGGCCACCGGTCATTCCATAGATGGCGTTGTTTATGAATATGATCGTGATGTTCTCGCCTCTGTTCAGGGCGTGGATCGTCTCCGCTGTTCCGATGCAGGCGAGGTCTCCGTCCCCCTGGTAGGTAAACACGAGCCTGTCCGGCCAGAGACGCTTAGTCGCACTGGCAAGTGCGGGGGCTCTACCGTGGGCAGCCTCCTCCCAATCCACGTCGATGTACTTGTAGGCAAACACGGCGCAGCCCACAGGAGAGATGGCGATCGTCTTGTCCGTCATTCCCATCTCCTCGATCACCTCGGAGACTATCTTGTGCACAACTCCGTGGCTGCAACCAGGGCAGTAATGCATCGGAGTGTCGTTCAGCAAGGTAGGTTTCTTATAGACAACCTGTCCTTTCTCGATTATTTCTTCTCTTGTCATTGTGTCTTCAGATTTAGAACAGACGTTTGATCGCATCCACAACCTCGTCAGGATCAGGAATGATGCCGCCGAGACGTCCGAAATGCTGCACAGGCACCTTGCCCTCGACAGCGAGACGGATGTCCTCGACCATCTGGCCGGCGTTGATCTCCAG
>CAVCRL010000330.1:1408-2475 GCA_963604455.1 Lachnospiraceae bacterium
GTGGCCCAAGGGCATTCCTTGATGATCTCCTCCTCGGTGCGGCGAGGCTTGAACGGAGGAAGGACAACCTTCTCCATCATCTGTCCGATGGCGCCGTCGGCAAGGATCATCGCAGGGTTACGGTAACGGAACGCAAGCTCGAAGGAAAGGTCCACAAAGTCAGCCATTTCCTGAACGGATGCCGGAGCGAGGACAATCAGGTGATAGTCACCGTGACCGCCTCCCTTGCAGGCCTGGAAATAGTCCGCCTGGCTCGGCTGGATGGTTCCAAGGCCGGGACCTCCACGCATAACGTCCACAATGAGGGCCGGAAGCTCGGCTCCAGCCATATAGGACAAACCTTCCTGCATCAGGCTGACGCCCGGGCTGGAAGAAGAAGTCATCACCCTCTTTCCCGTGCAGGCTCCGCCATAGACCATATTGATCGACGAAACCTCGCTCTCGGCCTGAAGGACAACCATTCCGGTGGTCTCCCAAGGCTTCTCGGCGGCCAGAGTCTCAAGGACTTCTGACTGAGGGGTAATCGGATAGCCGAAATAGCCGTCACAACCGCAGCGGATGGCCGCGTGGGCAATGGCCTCATTGCCTTTCATCAATGTGATTTCCTGATCTGCCATAGCTTAGACTGTTTTAAGACGGTAAACGGTTATGCACCCGTCCGGGCAGACAGTGGCGCAGGACGCGCAGCCCGTGCAGGTGTCAGCAAGAACCTCATTGGCGAAATTGTAGCCCTTACGGTTCACTTCCTTGGTCGTCAGAGCAAGGACATCGAGCGGACAGGCAACGACACAGAGATTGCACCCCTTGCATCTCTCGGTGTCGACGACGGTCGCCCCTTTCATTTTAGCCATAATACCTAATGTTTATTGATTGTACATATCCTTGTTGTAGAAATCGAGGATCTCGTTCGCAATCGCATAGGCGTTCGCGGCCGGGCTTTCAGGGTTTATCGCCATTGCCTCCAGATAGTTGTTGATGGCCTTCTGCCAGTCTCCTTTCTTTCTGTGCGCGTTGCCCAGAAGATAGTAGGCCCGGTCGGAAGGCTCCGGAGCGGATGTGATATATTC
>CAVCRL010000331.1:0-2471 GCA_963604455.1 Lachnospiraceae bacterium
AAGAGTAAAAGGTCTTACTATAAGATATGGTACTGGAAAAGCAGATACTGATGTTTCTTAACATCGCGCACAACAGCGTGAAGCAGTGTATGTCGGAGGTGTTCCAGAAGGGCGGGTTCAACCTGACTCCGGAGCAGTTTCTGGTGATGGACACGCTTTGGGACGAGGGGGTGCTGACCCAACAGCAGATCGCCGACATCACGATGAGGGACAAGAATTCCATCGTCAAACTGATTGACGGACTGGAGAATAGAAAACTCGTCCGTCGCGTGAGCAACCCTAAGGACAGGAGGCAGAATCTCATCGAGGTCACCCCATATTCCCGGAAAATCAAGGATAAGGTCACGGAACTCTCGCTTGAGGCGGTCGCCACGATTGTGGGAGACATCCCGCGCGAGGATCTGGAAGCCTTCGTCAAGACGTTGGCGAGGATGGAAAGGAATATGAATCCGAAGTCCGACCTGGAGGCTTTGGCGAAGAAATATCCGACTAAAAAGAAAGGCGATGGGACGACTGTATGACCTCCTGATGAAGGACTACCGCTTGAAGGAGGGGCTTAACGCCTGCATCAACTGCGGCACCTGCACGGCCATCTGCCCGGCGGCGGAGTTCTACCGCTATGACCCTCGAAGGATCGTGGACATTGTCCAGAGCAAGGACGAGGAAGAGATCGAGAAGCTGCTGAAAAGCGACACGATCTGGTACTGCGGAGAGTGTATGAGCTGCGTGACGAGATGCCCTCGGAAGAACGCCCCAGGGTTGATAATTATGGCTTTGCGGAGCCTGTCCATAGATCTGGGCTATTTCATTGAGTCTGAGAAAGGCCGTCAGCAGTATCTCTTGACCAAAGACTTGTGTGCCAATGTTTTGGACTACGGCTACTGCGTCTATCCACGCCGTTTCGACTACGCCGGACACCCTGAGGCCGGAAAGGTCTGGGAATGGGAGGAGAAGCATCTGGATGATGTGTTCGAGAGGCTTGGCGCCAATCTGGACGGGGAAGGCCCGGGAGCGATGCGCCGCATCCCGCAGGAGGATCTTGACCAGCTCAAGAGAATCTTCGACGAGACCGGTGCCACCGAAAGGATGGAGAAAGTCCGGGCAGCCGGCTTGAAGAAGGCTGCGGAGATGGGCCTCACCGAGGACGAGTTCATAGCGAAAATCTACACGGACAGCGATCCGAAACACTTAAACCAATAGCCCTCAATGATCTACGAAGGCAAACAGAAAATCTGGTCAGACTACCAGAAAGAGATTCCGGACGATCACTATTTCTACGTCCGCAGCTGCATCAGACAGAGTTTCTTCCCCGCTTCGGAAGCGACTTTCCTAAGGATAACAAGGCAGGAACTGGGCAAGGACATATTCGAGACCGAGCATCACACGACTTGCGGCGGCATCGCCTATCACTCGGACACGATTCCTCAGGAGACCGTGATGACCATCATCGCGCGCCAGTTCGCCCTTATGACAAAGCACGGCTACGAGAACTACGTCTGCTCCTGTATTACCTCCTTCGGCCTCTACTGCGAGACGATGGAGACCTGGCGCGAGTTCCCCGAACTGGAGGCGAAGGTGCGCGAGAACCTTTGGAAGACCTGCGGCCTGGAGTTCTCCAAACCGAAATTCCTCGTGCACGCCAGCGACCTCATCTACAAGTACCGCAACCTCATCGCGGCCCAGGCGAAACACAAGCTCGTGAATATTCACACCGGCCGCCCGCTCCGGGTGGTGGAGCACATCGGCTGCCACTATTCGAAGATGTTCCCGTCAAAGGGAGTCGGGGGCGCTGAATATCCTTACGTCCTCGTCGGTATGATCGAGGCGTGGGGCGGCGAGATCGTGGACTACCCGGAGAGGCGGCACTGCTGCGGCTTCGGATTCCGGCAATATCTCGTCAAGGGCAATCGTGGATATTCCTTGTCCAACACCCACAAGAAGTTCGAGAGTATGGAGCCGTTCCACCCGGATATGATCATCACCAACTGCCCTGGATGCCCGTATTTCCTTGACAGATGGCAATATGTGATCGCCGAGTCAACCGGCAAGACCTACGGGGAGGAGGGCCACGGCATCCCGGTCTTCACCTACGAGGAGGTGGCCGGACTGGTCCTTGGCTACGACCCTTGGGACCTCGGGCTTCAGACCCACCAGGTCAGCGTCGAGCCGCTTCTGGACAAGATGGGCATTGAATATGACCCCGCCCGCAAGTTCCTCGGCAAGAACGGCAAGGACATCGGCCGCCCTGGCTGCTGCACTTGTTTGAAATAGTTTTTATGAATATTCCCAAATGGCAACCATTTTAAGCCACATAGTGACTAAGAAAGGTTTGGGGACCTTGAATATTCTTGGTTGTGAATTGAAATAAATGAACCGATGAAAAATAATATACTTATAATAGGCGGAGGCCCTGCGGGCCTAGAGGCGGCTTCCGGACTCCAGAGGCTCGGCTACAATGTCATTCTGATTGA
>CAVCRL010000332.1:0-2462 GCA_963604455.1 Lachnospiraceae bacterium
CGGATAGCCTCCGAGGCTGGTGTCGAAGCACTTGCCGTCAATGGTCCGGCCAAGGTAATGGCAGCTGACCACGCTGTTCGGAGTCGGCTGCTTTCCGCCTTCCGGACCGGATTTGAGTACCTTGTAGCAGACACCTTTGGCCAGCTGCGTCACGCCCTCCTCTTTGGCCTTCGCTGCCAACCACTCCTTGTTGGAGCGGGCATATTCATTCTTGTTCATCGATGTCTTTTTATAGCCGTGCGTGAATGAAGTGCCTCCACGCACGGTCTGATTGGCATATTCCTACTGGTTGAACCTCTTGGCCTGCTCCTCGATGAGAGCCTTGTCGTTGAAGTAGTCAATCTTCATCGCCTTCTTCACGTCGTCGAGAGTGGCAGCGGCGACTTCCTCGGCGGCCTCGCTGCCCTTCTTGAGGATCTCATAGACGGCTGGAATGTCCTTCTCATATTCCTTCCTCCTCGCCCTGATCGGTTCAAGCTCCTCGTTGAGGATCTTCTCAAGGAATCTCTTGACCTTCACGTCGCCGAGGCCGCCTCTTCTATAGTGATCCTTCAGCTCGTCGAGGTTGGCATATTCAGGAAGATAGAGGCCGAAGTGCTCGTCGCGGCAGAACGCGTCGAGGTAGGTGAAGACTGTGTTGCCCTCCACGTGGCCAGGGTCGCTGACGTTGATGTGCTGAGGGTCGGTGTACATCGACATCACCTTCTTGTGCATCTCGTCCGCTGATTCCGCCAGGTAGATGCAGTTGCCAAGGGATTTGCTCATCTTGGCCTTGCCGTCGGTTCCAGGGAGGCGGAGGCACGCCGCGTTGCTCGGCAGAACGGCCTTCGGTTCGACGAGAGTCTCGCCGTAGATGCGGTTGAAGCTCCGCACGATCTCAACGGCCTGCTCAAGCATAGGCTTCTGGTCCTCGCCCACAGGCACATCGGTGGCCTTGAACGCCGTGATGTCAGCGGCCTGGGAGATAGGGTAGCAGAAGAATCCCACTGGAAGGCCGCTTCCGAACGCCTGCTCCTCGCCGTCCTGACTGAAGCCGCGCATCTGGATCTCCGCCTTGACGGTCGGGTTGCGCTGGAGCCTCGCCACCGTGACAAGGTTCATATAGTAGAATGTCAGCTCGGTGAGCTCCGGGATCATACTCTGGATGAATATTGTCACTTTGTCAGGGTCGAGGCCGACTGACAGGTAGTCGAGCGCAACCTCGATGATGTTCTGACGAACCTTCTCCGGATTGTCGAAATTGTCGGTAAGAGCCTGCGCGTCAGCGATGAAGACGAACATCTTCTTGTAGTCGCCGGCATTCTGGATGGCCACCCTGTTCCTCAGGGAGCCGACGTAGTGACCAATGTGGAGGCGTCCGGTTGGACGGTCGCCTGTCAGTATTATCTTGTTTGACATATCGTTGTGTTTTTTAATTCGTTATTATAATCTTTGTCTTATCTTTTCGCCTGTTTTGAAATCTGATCCTAATAATCCATTGTCTCTTTCAGCCAAATCATACCGTAAAAGGCTGTATTGTTCTATTTAATCAGGTTCAGAAACTCGTTTCTCGTTCGTGCCGAGGTGAGGAAAGCCCCTGAGAATGCGGAGGTTGTGGTCGTGGCATTGGCCTTCTGCACCCCTCTGATCGACATACACGTATGCATCGCCTCGATGACCACCGCCACCCCCAGCGGATGCAGCGCGTTGTCGATGCAGTCCCTGATCTGGACCGTCAGCCTCTCCTGCACCTGAAGCCGCCGCGCGAAAGTCTCCACGACCCTCGCCACCTTGCTCAGTCCCGTGATCTTGCCATTGGGAATATACGCCACGTGGCACTTCCCCAGGAACGGCATCATATGGTGCTCGCAGGTGGAGTAAAGCTCGATGTCCTTCACCAGCACCATCTGGCGATACTCTTCATCGAATATGGCGGACTGGATGATCTTCGCCCCGTCCTGTGAATATCCCTGCGTGAGGAACTGCAACGCCTTCGCGACCCTCTCCGGCGTCTTCACAAGCCCCTCTCTGTCAGGATCCTCGCCTAACAGCCGGAGGATTTCCTTGACGTGGACAGCGATCTCGGCGGTCGTCTTTTCCTCGTATATTTCCTTTTTCTCGTATGACATATTCTTTATCTCTTCTTTTGGTACGGTTGTTGAAACAACTTCCAAGCCTACAAAATTAGGCAAAAAATACTTATTGTTATGATTTTTTGCATATCTTTGGGGCAAATAGAGCCGCTTTTTGTGACTTTTTGATTTATATTAATGATTATTAACAATTTAATTGTTCGAGAATATGTATTGGACACTTGAACTTGCCAGTAGCCTGGACGACGCTCCATGGCCAGCATCAAAGGAAGAACTTATCGACTATGCCAACCGCTCCGGCGCTCCGGAGGAGGTCATCGAGAATCTCACCGAACTTGAGGACGACGGCGAAGTCTACGAATCCATCGAAGACATCTGGCCGGATTACCC
>CAVCRL010000333.1:0-2450 GCA_963604455.1 Lachnospiraceae bacterium
GCAAGCCGGACCTGCTGATCTACCTGAAATCCACCATTCCTAATCTGGTGGCGCAGATCCAAAAAAGAGGCAGGGAATATGAAAGCAGCATCAGAATCGACTATCTAACGGGCCTCAACAAGCGCTATGACGATTGGATCTCCAAATATGACGGACACCTTTTGGTCATTGATGTGGACAACATCAAGTTCGAGAACCGTCCGGAGGATTTCCAGACCGTGACCGACAAGATCGACGCCGAGCTTTTCGGCCTGTTCCCGGAAGTCAGACAGATTGACGAATAATGACTTAGCGGCAAGGAATAAACCGCCGCGGTTTTGACAAAGATTATTTTAACGATTACATAATATGTCAGCAACAAGACCGACAATAATCGAGTTCGTGGAGAAATATACCCACGAATATTCTTCGCACGTGTTCCTCCGCGAGAAAGTGGACGGAAAGTGGACCGAGACTTCATTCGAGCAGACCCGCAAGGAAGGCTACCGCATCGGAGCCGGCCTTATGGCGATGGGATTTAACAAGGGCGACAGGGTTTCCCTCCTTTCGGAAGGCAGGAATATGTGGATTCTCGCCGAGCTTGGAATCCTCTATGCCGGAGGTGTCAGCGTTCCGCTCTCCATCAAGCTTGAGGAAAGCAATGACCTGACATTCAGAATCCAACATTCAGAGTCTAAGTTCGTTATAGTGTCCGGACAGCAACTCCCGAAGATCCGCAGGATAATCTCCCAGCTGGACTGCGTGGAGAAGGTTATCGTGCTGGATGACATACCTGCGGCGAACGCCAAGGAAGTTTCGATGGAATGGGTTCAGGCCCTCGGAGACAGCTACCTGTTCGGTCACAAGGCCGAGTTCGAGGAGCGTTACAAGTCCGTCCAGCCGGACGACTACGCCACGATCAGCTACACATCCGGAACCACAGCCGACCCTAAAGGCGTTCTCCTCACCCATCGCAACTACACCGCGAACGTGGAGCAGGCGCACTCCGTGATCGGTGTCAAGCCGGATTCCACAATGCTCATCATCCTGCCTCTTGACCACTGCTTCGCGCACGTGGCAGGATTCTACACGATGATGTCCTATTGCAGCAGCATCGCCACCGTTCCTGTCGGAGCCAATCCGCTCGCCACGCTCAGGAATATTCCTATAGCGATCAAGGAGGTTCGTCCGCACGTGATGCTGTCAGTCCCGGCACTCGCCCGCAACTTCAAGAAGAACGTCGAGACCACCATCCACAAGCAGGGGCCTAAGGTCGAGAAACTCTACAACTACGCCCTCAACCTCGCGATCTCTTACAACAAGGAATATTACAACCGTGGCGGCTTCCTCCAGCTTTGGAAGAAACCGTTGATGGCCTTGTTCGACAAGATCATATTCAAGAAAGTCCGTGAGGGATTCGGCGGCAGGATGGAGTTCTTTGTGGGAGGCGGTGCCCTTCTGGACATCGAGCTCCAGAGATATTTCTGCGCCATCGGCATCCCTATGTTCCAGGGCTACGGTGTGTCCGAGGCCACTCCGATCATCTCCGCGAACTCCGCCGGCCACGCTATGTTCGGATCTTCCGGCCGTGTCGTGAAGCCGCTTGACATCAAGATCTGCGACGACAACGGCAAGGAGGTTCCGCTCCGCACCAAGGGCGAGATCGTAGTTCGCGGCGAGAACGTGATGGCCGGTTACTGGAAGAATCCTCAAGGCACGGCCGAGGCTTTGCGTGACGGTTGGCTGCACACTGGAGATATGGGCTATATGTATGATAATGAATATCTTTACGTAGTAGGTCGTTTCAAGTCCCTGCTGATTTCATCCGATGGCGAGAAATACAGTCCGGAAGGTTTCGAGGACTCTCTGACTGACGGATCAAAGTACATCGAACAGGTCATCCTGCACAACAACCAGGACCCTTACACCATCGTGCTGATCGTTCCGGCGAAGGACGCTCTCAAGGAATATGTTTCCTCCAAGGGTCTGGATCCGGCCACACGAGAGGGCAAGGAGGCGATGCTGAAGAAGATTCAGGAGGAGATTGATTCCTACAAGAAGGGTGGCTCTCACGAGGGTATGTTCCCGGAGAGGTGGCTTCCGGCCGCCGTGGCTGTGCTTCCAGAGCCTTTCACCGAGCAGAACGGATTGGTTAACAGCACAATGAAGATTGTCCGTGGCAAGGTCGAGAAGCACTACGCCGACCGCATCGAGTACGCCTACACTGCCGAGGGCAAGAACCTTCTCAACGAAAAGAACATCGAAAGTCTCTGACAATGAGTGCTTTATATTCACGTTTCGCAATGGCGGCCGCGTCATTATTAGCCTCGTCTGCTATATTCATCAGCTGCGGTGGCTCTGAAAAAGAGAAGAAGGATGAGCCAGTGAATCCGCCTGTGGAGGAGGTTGCTTTCGCCAGAGGGGCGGATGTCAGCTGGGCTTCGGAGATGGAATATGATATGGTTCACAAT
>CAVCRL010000334.1:0-2444 GCA_963604455.1 Lachnospiraceae bacterium
GGAGCGCCCTGATTGATCTCGACACCGAACTCACGACGGAGACGGTCCACGATGATGTCAAGGTGAAGCTCACCCATTCCGCTGATGACTGTCTGGCCGGTCTCGTGGTCTGACCTTACGGTGAACGTAGGGTCTTCCTCAGCGAGCTTGCCAAGGGCGATGCCAAGCTTGTCCAGGTCACCCTGGGTCTTAGGCTCGACAGCGATACCGATAACAGGATCAGGGAATTCCATTGATTCGAGCACGATCTGATGATCCTCGTTGCAGATGGTGTCTCCTGTGCGGAGATCCTTGAATCCGACGGCGGCGCAGATGTCTCCGGCCTCGACAAAATCGATAGGATTCTGATGGTTGGAGTGCATCTGGTACAGACGCGCGATTCTTTCCTTCTTTCCGGTGCGGACGTTATAGACATAGGTACCGGCGTCAACACGTCCTGAGTACACTCTCATAAAGGCGAGACGGCCAACGAACGGATCGGTGGCGATCTTGAACACGAGAGCGCAGAACGGCTGCGCGGCGTCAGGGAGAAGATCCTCTTCCTCACCGGTCTTAGGATCGGTTCCCTTCACAACACCCTTGTCGAGCGGAGAAGGAAGGTAACGCATCACAGCGTCAAGGAGGAACTGCACACCCTTGTTCTTGAAAGAGGAACCGCAGCAGGCAGGAACGATCTGCATAGAGATCGTACCCTTGCGAAGGGCGGCGATGATCTCCTCCTCTGTAAGGGAGTCAGGATTCTCGAAATACTTCTCCATAAGAGCCTCGTCGCATTCGGCGGCAGCCTCAACGAGCTTGTCTCTCCATTTCTCGACCTCTCCGGCCATATCCGCCGGAACGTCCTTGATTTCATAGTTGACCAGTTCCTCGCCGGAGTCATAGTAATATGCCTTGCGGGAAACGAGGTCGATGATGCCCTTGAACTTGTCCTCGGCTCCGATAGGGAGACAGATCGGGACAGCCTTGGCACCGAGCTTAGTGTAGATTTCCTCAACGCATGCGAGGAAGTCAGCGCCGACACGGTCCATCTTGTTCACGTACGCGATCTTCGGAACGCCGTACTTGTCAGCCTGACGCCAAACAGTCTCAGACTGAGGCTGAACGCGTCCAACGGCGCAGAAAGTAGCGACAGTTCCGTCGAGCACACGGAGCGAACGCTCCACCTCAACGGTGAAGTCGACGTGACCCGGAGTGTCGATCAGGTTGATCTGATAAACGTGACCGTTGTAATGCCAGAACGCTGTGGTGGCGGCGGAAGTGATGGTGATACCTCTCTCCTGCTCCTGAACCATCCAGTCCATTGTGGCAGCCCCTTCATGTACCTCACCGATCTTGTGAGTCTTTCCGGTGTAGTACAGAATACGCTCGGATGTAGTCGTCTTTCCGGCATCGATGTGGGCCATGATGCCGATGTTTCTTGTGTAAGTAAGATCTCTTTTAGCAGCCATCTGCGAATAAAATTAGAAACGGAAGTGGGCGAATGCCTTGTTGGCCTCAGCCATCTTGTGCATATCCTCTTTTCTCTTGAATGCACCACCTTCGTTATTGTAGGCGGCAACGATCTCTGCACAAAGTTTTTCTGCCATTGAGTGGCCGGAACGCTTGCGGGCGAAGTTGATCATATTCTTCATCGACAGCGAGACTTTCCTTTCCGGACGCAACTCAGTAGGCACCTGGAAGTTTGCACCTCCTACACGACGTGACTTGACCTCGATCTGAGGGGTTACGTTTTCGAGTGCCTTCCTCCAGATATCTAGAGGAGCCTTGTCAGAATCCTTCATCTTCTCGCCTACCATATCAATGGCATCGTAAAAAATAGAATACGCGATACTCTTCTTCCCCTGCAACATAAGATTGTTCACGAAGCGGGTCACCTCGACATCGTGAAACTTAGGATCAGGAAGTAGAATCCTCTTTTTAGGCTTCGATTTTCTCATTGTGAGTAAAAATTAAAGGTGATAAAGATTAATGAAACGGACTACTTCTTAGATTTCTTTGGTCTCTTGGCTCCGTAGAGAGAACGGGACTGTGTCCTTCCTTCTACGCCAGCTGTGTCCAAAGCTCCTCTAAGGATGTGGTAACGCACACCAGGGAGGTCCTTCACACGACCACCACGAACCAGCACGATGCTGTGCTCCTGAAGGTTGTGGCCCTCGCCCGGGATGTAGGCATTGACCTCTTTGGAGTTGGTAAGGCGTACCCTGGCAACCTTTCTCATCGCTGAGTTAGGTTTCTTAGGGGTCGTCGTGTAAACACGAAGACATACGCCCCTCTTCTGAGGACATGCGTCCAGCGCGCGTGACTTGCTCTGAGCGACAATGCTCACGCGTCCTTTGCGAACTAATTGTTGAATTGTAGGCATAAATGATTGTAAATCTAATATTTATGTTTCCCCCAAACATTTTGGGGCTGCAAATTTACGGATAATTCTTCAATTAACAAAG
>CAVCRL010000335.1:0-2437 GCA_963604455.1 Lachnospiraceae bacterium
CTGATGACTCCGTCACTGCCGACAAGCACGTTGACATTGAAGTTCACATCCACCTCAAGGGCAGAGAGAATCACGATGTCGAGATAGTGCACGGCCGATCCAGGCTCATCCGCGCTGGCATATTCATTGGCGGAGACTCCCTTGTGGAACGGATCGTTCTTGATGGATTCGGCTGCGACACGGTCAAATGACTGAACGTCAATGAGTCGCCCGATGAGGCCTTCCTCGTGCATCTTGACCATATGGGCGGTGATTCCACCAAGCGCGAAGCTGGAGTGGATGCCCCTCTTGATCATTTCCTCACGAATATATTTGACCGCGGCGAGCGACGCTCCACCGGATCCTGTCTGAATAGAGAACCCCTCCTTGAAATAGCCGCTGTTGACGATGACCTTGGCGGCGTTCATGGCGAGCAGGATGTCGCGAGGGTTCTTGGTGTCGCGGATGGCTCCGGAAGAGATCTTCGATGAGTCTCCGACTGAATCGACGAGGACAACATAATCCACATCGTGCTCGGAGATCGAGTTCGGAGTGTTCGGATAATCAACGAGATCGTCGGTGATGATCACGACCTTGTCAGCGTACTGCGCGTCCGGTTTGGCGTAACCGAGGGATCCGCAGATGGACTTGGCGTGCTCGGAACGGGAATAACCGCTGGCGTTGCCGGCAGGGTCGCTGGAAGAAGCACCAAGGAACGCCACGTCGATGTGAAGGTCACCGTTGGCAATCGCGCTTCCACGTCCTCCGTGGCTGCGGAACACAACCGGTTCCTTCATAAGACCGTGGGAGATCTCCTTCGCGAGCTCGCCACGGAGACCGGATGTGGAGATCTTGGTGATCACTCCGTTCTTGATGTGGTCGATCAGCGGGGCGTGAACGTCAGAGAGGCTGGACGCGGCGAGGTGGAGGTTCTTGAATCCCATCTCGGCCAGTTTGCCCACGACCATATTCACAACCTTGTCACCGCCTCTGAAATGGTGGTGGAAAGAGATTGTCATTCCGTCCTTCAGGCCGCTGAGCCGGATGGCTTCCTCAAGCGTAACCACCTTTGACTGAACCTTCTGGAGATCCTTGCGGAATGTGGTGTTCTTAGGAGTCTCTCCCGAATACACCTTCTTGCCCATAGCGGCGGCAGCCTCGTTAATCAGCGCCGCCCTTTCCTTTATATTACTCATAAACTTCCTCCTTTGTTAATATGCCCGAAGCTATCGCAAGATCGATGGTGCGCTGAGCCCTGATGACAACAGGACGGTCAACCATCTTGCCGTTCACGGCGATCACGCCGGAACCACGCTTCTCAGCCTCCTTGATGGCGGCGAGAATCTTCTTGGCCTTCTCAATGGCCTTCTCGGTCGGTGCGAACACCTCGTTCACGATCTGAATCTGACGAGGATTGATGATGGACTTGCCGTCGAATCCGAGGGTCTTGATGAGCTCGACCTCCTTGCGGAAAGTCTCCATATCGTCGAGATTTGAATATACCGTGTCGAGAGCGTCGATTCCGGCTGCCCTTGCGGCCACCACGATGGTCTCGCGGGCATAGAGGAGCTCGGCTCCGCCAGGAGTGCGCTGGGTCTTGAGGTTGGCGCAATAGTCCTCGGCTCCGAGGGCGATGCCCATCATCCTCTTCGAGGCCTTTGCGATGGCGAAGGCGTTGCAGATGCCCTCGGCGCTTTCGATGGCGGCCATCATACGGGTCCTGCCAAGGCAACCGATCTCCTTCTCAACCTTCTCGATCTCAGCCTCAAGCTCACGCACCTCGTCGGCGGTCTCGGTCTTCGGCATACGGATCACCTGCACGCCGGCCTTCACGACAGCCTCCACGTCCTTGTGGCCGTAAGGGGTGCTGAGCGGATTGATGCGGACAACCATTTCGGTGTCGCCGTAGTCTATTGATTTGAGAGCGTTATAGACGAGCAGACGGGCGGCGTCTTTCTCGGCCATCGTCACGGAGTCCTCCAGGTCAAGCATAATCGAGTCCGGACCGTAGATGAAGGCATCCTGCATCATTCCAGGGTTGTTGCCCGGAACGAACATCATTGTTCTTCTTAATCTTTCCATAACTGTAACTGATTATGCCCAAACATCCTTTCCAGTGGCGCGGACGGCGGCGGCGGTCACCCTGGCGCGGATCGTGCAGTCACGGGCTCCCTTGTCAACCGCTTTGATGTCAGCGTCCTCAAGGCCGAATTCGGTGAGTGTTTCTTCAATGACCCGGCGGATCTGCCTGCCAAACTGAGCGGCTACAGAACTGTCGAGGTCGATGTGCAGACCTTTCGTCTCTGCCGGGGCGATCTGGATCATAATGTCTCCTGATTCCAGCGTTCCGGCTACAGCGTTCTTTACTTCCATAGCGAAATTTGCGATAAAAAAGTCATTATTGTCTCTGAATATCAGAGGCGTGTTAATAATTATGTGTCAATCTCAAACAAAACCA
>CAVCRL010000336.1:0-2431 GCA_963604455.1 Lachnospiraceae bacterium
CCGCTACCACCAGATCGAGACCCCCTACGGCCACGACGGCTTCCTCATCGAAACCGCCGCCATCGCCAAGATCCTCGCCCCGGCTATGCCGTAACTTCGATGTCTCTCATCTAAGAGCGATTACCTTAAGTAACGCTCTCGGATCCAGATATCCAGAAACAGGTCATAGACTTGATATACCCCTGTTTCTTTGACCCTGTCGCAAAAGTATTTGGCACCGGCATAACCGGTAGCGATGAATGGATTCGTCATATTCACAATGTCTTACGATACCAATATGACATTTTATCATTTTATGATAATCATTTTATGATAAAATTTGTGCGCAGTGAAAAACAAGGGCTGTTTCAACCAGTCGGTAAGCGCTCTTGTCCTTGATTACCAGCCATTTGCCCGCCACTTCCTCATTCTCAATGAGTGGCACTTAACCTCTTGATTATCAATAAAAAGTGACCTCGCCTTTAGTTGGATCAACCTAAAGGCATTTCTTTAATGCACTGAATATCACTACGTAACTCTCCACTCGTCTCACGTATCGTTGCCCTAGAGCTGCCCCAGGGGCTCTTGGGGGGCCTAAAGACCCGCAGCTACGCTTTCGAGAGGCTGTCGGCGTGGTATCTTCGGGGGTATAACCGAAAAAATTTCTGTTTTTTATCAATTGTAGATGTTTCTTTCTGTCGCCTTTCATCTGGAATGGCTAACTTGCGGTCGTGTTCCGGGAGGGATCGCGGGACATTTTGACAAACAGACACAATTCACTACAACTATGGAGACTTCAGAGAGAGACGAGGCCGTCAGGCGGAAGGCCGATGACCAGACTACCATTAACCAAGGGACCATTGGACAGAGGTCCATTGATCAGGGGGCCTTTGAACAGGGCACCATTGAACGTGAGGCAATGGACCACGAGATTGTTGGACGAGACCTAAATGGCCAACAGGCCATTGAACAGGAGGACGTTATTAAAAAGGAGACCACGGGTCGTAAAGCTGCGGAGAAAGCCGCTGATTGCCCGACCGTCGTGTCAGAGGAGGAGCAGTACCTTAAACGCTACCGCCACTGCCGCAGGCTGATTGAGGGCGACGGGCGGTTCGTCGGGATGACTGACGAGGAGAAGGACGCGTACGCGCAGCGGCTCGCCACGCCGGAGTACCTTGACCTGACCTGCGACTGGGCGTTCAAGTACCTGTTCCAGAACCATCCGGATCTGCTTGTCCGGCTCCTGAATGATATCCTTCAGGAGGATATCACATCGGTCGAGTTCCGGAACACCGAGCTGACGGAGGTTTCCACGCAGGACAAGAGGATACTCTTCGACCTTCTCTGCCGGACGCCGGGCGGGACGATCCTGGTCGAGATGCAGAGGGCTTCGCATCTGGACCAGCGCGACCGGCTGCTCTTTTATGGCTCAAGGCTGGTGACCAGACAGGTGAAGCGCGGGGATGAGAAATATGTCCTTGCGCCCGTCAAGGTCATCTGCATAATGAACTACGAGGACGAGCATCCGAACTCGCCGGAGGGAAAGATCCTGTACCATTACAGGCTGCGTGAGATCGAGACGGCCGAGCCGTTCGGTGACCGGATGTCGTTCTACCTGTTGGAGTTGCCGAGGATAATGCGCTACACTGATGAATATGACAGTCCTGTGGCTGGATGGTGTCGGATATTCAGAAATTTCGCTATATTTGCGAAGTCAAGGTCGGAGAAAGACGCTGGGTTTGAGAGGTTGGAGCGGGCGATGCGTGTCAGCGGCCTTGACGACAGTGAGATTGACAACTATTTCAGCGATATGATGACAGAGAAAGAGATGCGTCCGTACATTGAGGGAGCCGAGCAGCAGGGCTACCGAAAAGGCTTTAAGGCCGGAACTGAGCAAGGCATAGAGAAAGTCGCCAAGTCTTTGCTGTCGTTAGGTATTCCGGCTGAGCAGATCGGTATTGCCACGGGATTGTCTCCAGAACGGATTGAGGCTTTGAGGGGCAATTGAACCATAATTCCGATTTATGATGGCGGCGGAAGATTGCTTTAAGTTATGTGGCAGTCTTGTCGCCGCTTCTTGTTTGTGCCTCAAAAATTGATTTCGAGGGTTACTCTTAAGTGCCAAACCATTATCAGGTAAGGTAAGCTTGTCGAGGAAACTTGTCGAAGCAACCGGTCAGTATATCAGTTAAACAACCTCTAAATTGTCAAGAAGGTCACTTCGACAAGCTCAGTGACCGGTGAAAGTGTAAAGTTTCTTTACACCCAGTGTTAAATTTCTTTACACTTGCCAAAATCGCTAAAATCGCTAAAATATTCATTATTAATTAATTGAATATTTTGGCACGCCTAATGCTTATGACTTTTGCCGAAAAGGAAAAAGAAATATGAAAAAGGCAATATTCATAACATTAGCGATGATGGTCGCCGCTCCGGTTTTCGCGCAGGAGGC
>CAVCRL010000337.1:0-2424 GCA_963604455.1 Lachnospiraceae bacterium
CAAGTGCTTTTACATCTGCCATAATTGATAATTATTAAATTGTTTGTTATTATTTTTCTTCTTTTTCCGAG
Source organism: Lachnospiraceae bacterium (assembly GCA_963604455.1). Lineage (GTDB taxonomy): Bacteria > Bacteroidota > Bacteroidia > Bacteroidales > UBA932 > Cryptobacteroides. The sequence goes on from CAVCRL010000337.1 coordinate 72, forward strand.
AGTGTCTTGACGAGTCCGGCGATTGTGCTGCCGCCACCGTTCTGAAGAGCGGAGATGACATTGCGCATAGGAGCCTGGAGGAGAGATACGATGTCTCCGATGAGTTCCTCCTTGGACTTGATGGCGCAGAGTTCGTCGAGTTTTTCCGCTCCGACAAACGCACACTCCTGCACGTAGGCGCCCTTAAGCTCAGGCTTGCCCATATCTTTCTGGAACTTCTTGATGAGCTTCGCAGGTCCGTTAGGAGTCTCGGTGTACATAATTGCCGTGTTGCCCTTGAGGACAGGGAGAAGCTGGTTCATCTCCTCGTTCTCCAAAGTCTTGAGAACGTGAGCGAACAGTGTGTTCTTAACGACTGTAAGCTTGATTCCCTGCTCAAAGCAGGCGCGGCGGAGCTTTACGGTGTTCTCAGCATTCAGACCCTCGATGTCAGCGACATAGAAGTTAGGGTACTGCTTAAGGAGCGCTGAGATGCTTTCAATAATCTGGTCTTTTAATTCCTTCTTCATAATGAAATCCTTTTTTACTCAGCAGCGCTGCCGCTTGTGAATGCTTTGACATCTAACTTGATACCTGGGCTCATAGTCGTGCAGATGGCCGCACTCTTGAGATATGTGCCCTTGAGAGCCTGAGGCTTGAGTTTCAGAATCTCGTTCAGCAGAGCTGACGCGTTCTCGCAGATCTGCGCGGGAGTGAATGAAACCTTGCCGATGGCCGCGTGTATGATACCGGTCTTGTCGACCTTGAAATCAATCTTACCACCCTTGACATCCTTAACGGCGTTTCCGACTTCCATTGTGACGGTACCGGTCTTAGGGTTAGGCATAAGTCCTCTTGGACCGAGAATACGACCGAGAACACCGACCTTGGCCATAACTGAAGGTGTGCAGATGATGACATCCACATCAGTCCAGCCGCCTTTGATCTTCTCTACATATTCATCGAGACCAACATAGTCCGCGCCAGCTGCCTTTGCCTCGTTCTCCTTGTCAGGAGTACAAAGAACAAGGACTCTGACAACCTTTCCTGTTCCGTGAGGGAGACTTACCACGCCACGGATCATCTGGTTCGCCTTACGAGGGTCAACACCGAGGTTGGCCGAAAGTTCGACAGAAGCGTCGAACTTAGTGAAGGTGATGTCCTTCAGCATTTCACAAGCCTGGGCAAGAGTGTACTGCTTTGAAGCGTCGTACTTTGCGACGACAGCTTTCTGGTTTTTTGTAATTCTACTCATTTCGCGTGTGAAAATTAAAGGTTCTCAGGAAATTTTCCGGTGACCTTGATACCCATACTTCTTGCTGTTCCCGCAACCATCTTCATAGCGGCCGCAAGGGTGAAAGCATTGAGGTCAGGCATCTTGCCTTCCGCGATCGCCTTTACCTGATCCCAGGTGATGGAGGCAACCTTTCTTCTGTTAGGCTCGCCTGAGCCTTTCTGAAGCTTAGCGGCTTCCTTGAGCGAAATGGCTACAGGTGGCTGCTTTACCTCGAACGTGAAGGACTTGTCTGAATAGACCGTAATGACTACAGGCACGATCTTTCCGGCGTTCTGTTGTGTCGCCGCATTGAACTGCTTGCAGAAGTCCATAATGTTCAAGCCTTTGGAACCGAGAGCCGGTCCTACCGGAGGCGCTGGATTAGCGGCCCCTGCTTTGATCTGGAGCTTGATGAATCCGGTAACTTCTTTTGCCATAATTGTTTGTTATTCTTTTGTTACTTGAGTAAAGCTGAGTTCCAGCAGAGTCTTTCTGCCGAAAATCACAACTACCACTTTGAGTTTGCTTCTGTCTTCCTCGATAGCATCGACTGTTCCGCTGAAACCGCTGAACGGTCCGTCGGTGATCTTGACTGATTCCCCGACTTCAAAGTTGACCTCGGTCTCAACCGGATTGTCCACATTCTGATCCTGGTTTCCAAGAATCAGCTGTGCCTCCTCATCCCTGATCGGCACCGGGACTCTTTCGGTGTTGGCGCCTGTCACCTTCTTCTCTGTCAGGAAACCGGACATTCCAGGAATATCGTTGCGGATAATATACTCCAATTCCGGGCTAAGCTGAGCCTGAATCAAGACATAACTAGGATAGAGCGGCTTCTCAACCACCCTTCTCTTGCCATTCTTGGTTACTATCTCACGCTTAACCGGAACAAGTACCTGCGCGACCTGATCCTGGAGGCCAAACCTTTCAATCTCTTTCTCAAGATATTCCTTGGCCTTCTTTTCCTTGCTTCCCGCTGTCCGAAGGACATACCATTTCATTTCACCCATAGTAATCGGAAAAATTACAATGTGTAAATTGCCGTCATCAGATGCTCGAAAGCGAAGTCAACCACGAAGAGAACCAAAGCGAGGATCA
>CAVCRL010000338.1:0-2424 GCA_963604455.1 Lachnospiraceae bacterium
TGAAGGTCACTTCCGGCACTCCGTTCGCGCTGATATATTCCTGAACCACTTTTTCGAGCATCGCTTCGGTCATCCTGGGTTCCTTGCCGCCGTAGATCTCGGCCTTGTCGAGGTAGTAGCAATATTTGCAGTCCAGATTGCAGAGCGACCCAGCCGGCTTTATCATTATGTTGAACGCCATCGGCCCGGAAAGGCGTATGGCATCGCCGAGGGTCAGTGTCTTTTCAAATGCCGCGTCTGACATATTCTTGAATATTAAGAATTTAGAGGAGGTATCATTTTTTTTGAATATTCGGAACTAATGAAGCTCCTCTGCCTCGAAATCACTCACATAGGCCTTTCCCACGATATTCCTAAAGGACTGCATCATCTTGTTTGTCAGTTCTTTATCCTCTTTTGATATGTCCTTCTTCTGGCTCCTGTCGTTGGCGAGGTTCCAAAGAGTGACCTCCGGATTCAGGCCGAAGTCGATGGTGGTCGGGTTCTCGTTGCTTCCTGAATATGCCGGGATCAGCACATAGTCACCTTCCTTGAGGGCGAGGCGGCCCTGGGATTCGAGGATCAGGGTCTCTCTTCCTTTGAGGGTGTCGTTGCCGATGAGTACTTCCGGGTAGGCTTTGGAATCCAGTCCCTCAGGTGCGCTTTCGCCAAGGATGTCAGCGAGCGTGGCATAGAGATCCATCTGGCAGAAGCAAGCCTTGGACACCGATGGCTTGATGTGGCCTTTCCAATATGCTATGAAAGGAATATGTGTGCCTCCGTCAAAGAGGCTGTACTTTCCTCCACGCAGGCCATCGTTCGGGTCATAGCCTTGCTGCTGAGCGAGTTCGATGGCCTCGTCCTGGTAGCCGTCCTGAAGCACGGCTCCGTTGTCGGATGTGAATATGATCAGTGTGTTGTCCAGAACTCCCAGCGAGTCCAGATGGTCCACAATCTGTCCCACGCACCAGTCCGCCTCGGCGATCACGTCGCCTCTCGGCCCGAGCGAGGTATTCCCCTTGAACGCTGCTCCGGCTGTTCTCGGGACGTGCGGCTCGTGAAGGCCGTAGTAGAGGAAGAACGACTTGTCCACGTTCTCCGTTACGAATTTCTTCGCTTTCGACAGGAAATATTCAGCCATAGTGGAATCATCCCAAAGCGCTGATTTTCCGCCGGTCATATGTCCGATCCTCGGGATGCCGTTGATGATTGTGCCTTGATGGCCGTGATGCCATCGCATTTCCATCAGCTCGGGGCTGTTGATGGCGTTCCTCTCTCCCGGAAGCTCGTTCTCGTAGTCGATCGTGATCGGGTCGTTCGGATCGAGATTGACCACATCTCCGTTCTCGACATAGACGCACGGAACCCTATCGACGGTGGCCGGGATGATGTTCGTGTAGTCAAAGCCTACCGTGTTGGCCTCCGGGCTGATGTGCTGGTTCCAGTCCAGTCTGCCGTAACCCATTCCGAGATGCCATTTCCCTATAGCTCCGGTCGCATATCCCAGATTCTGAAGCATTTTCGGAAGTGTGTTGGCGGCTGTGTCGATGATCAGAGGAGCGTCTCCGGGCAGGATGCTTGCCCCCGCTCTCCAAGGGTACATCCCCGTGAACAGAGCCAGTCTGCTCGGTGTGGATGTCGCCGAGGTGGCGTAAGCGCGGTCGAACTGCCTTCCGGCCCTTCCCAACGAATCAATCCTTGGTGTTTGTACGAGTTCGCTTCCGCTGTAAAGGCTCACATCTCCGAGTCCAAGGTCATCCGCCACGATGAGCACGATGTTAGGCCTTTTCTCCGGCTCTTTCCCAGCCTCCGAGCAAGCCGGAACCGCCAGCGCCGACGTTCCTGCCGCCGCCGCGATCGACATCAATCTTAAAGTATCTTTTCTGGTCATATTCTTTGTGTATTAAATCTCGTATTTCTACGGAGTCTTCAAAGTTACATCTTTACGAAAGTATATCCAACTTGAATTAAAAACTCATTCGTAAAAAAATAAGACATTCAACGTTCTGTTCCTTAAGGTCTTACAGTACGTATTGCACCACATTCTACTCGTCATTAGGTTTGCTATCTTTTTTACATAACCGTGCGGAATCTTTGATTTTTTGTCACATTCCGCACGGTTATCCTATTTGCTTTGACCTTTCCTAAGAGTGGTTTACACTTTGGAGGTTGTTTAACTGATATGCTTTCATCCTTTGAGAATGGCAACTTGCTACTGGGGTGAGTTCCATATCTGTGCGTGATGCGCAATGGGTTGTAACACAGTGTTATAGTTATTCGTCTTTGGTGGGGAACCACTCAAGGAGATGGGTTAAGATATTCATTATTATTTGTTTATCCTCCACGGCGACTTCTACAGAATTTCCACAAAATCGGGTGGTACTTTTGCGGCGACAAAATAAGTTTGGTATGACTCGGTTTGTTACATTGATTTTGGGGATTCTG
>CAVCRL010000339.1:0-2422 GCA_963604455.1 Lachnospiraceae bacterium
GCGGAGAGAACGAGATTCGAACTCGTGATACGGTTACCCGTATGCAGGTTTAGCAAACCTGTGGATTCAGCCACTCTCCCACCTCTCCGGATGTCTTGGCTGACCGATTGTCAAACCTTTTGTAACTATTCGGACTACAAAGATACAAATTTTTCTTGTTTTCCAAGAATCTTGAGAAAAATTAATACTGAAGTTTTAACGTTAGCGCCACAAAGTCGTCCACACTCAGGCGTTCCGGCCGAAGATCGAATACTGGGTCGGACAGGAGATCCGGCCGGATCAACGGCTTGAGGGAGTTGCGGAGAGTCTTGCGGCGCTGGCCGAAAGCTGTCTTGACGACCGTGCGGAAAAGCTTTTCGTCGCAGCCGAGAGCTGTGCGGGAATTGCGGGTGAGACGGATCACGGCGGACTGGACCTTAGGCGGAGGATTGAACGCTCCCGAACCCACAGTGAAAAGATATTCAATGTCATACCACGCCTGAAGGAATACTGACAGGATGCCGTATGTCTTGGTGCCTGGCTTCTCGGCGATGCGCTCGGCGACCTCTTTCTGGATCATACAGACCACTTCCGGAATCCGCTCGCGATGCTCAAGAATCTTGAAGAATATCTGCGATGAGATATTATAAGGGAAGTTCCCGATCACGGAATATTCCCCCTCGAATATTCCGTCAAGGTCCATTTTCAGGAAATCGCCCTCGATCAGGTTATCTCCCAGCTTAGGATAATGCTTCTTCAGATAGACGACTGACTCGTCATCGATCTCAATGACCTTCAACGCCAACTCCGGACGTGGCAACAGGTACTGGGTCAGGACTCCCATTCCAGGACCGACTTCCAACGCCTGATTTCCGGCAAGAGCCCCGACTATGTTCTTTGCAATGCTCTGGTCAGTCAAAAAATGCTGCCCGAGCGCCTTTTTCGCACGTACTTCCATAGGGACAAAGATACGGAATATTCCTTAAATTCTCTTGGCGGTGGTGCAGCGGTTGACGAGGTAGGCGATGGAGACGTACGGGATGCCAGAGTTGGTGGCGAGGCCGATCTCGCAGGTGCGGCTGTTGGAGTAGCCGATCGGGATGCCTTTGACCTGGGCTTTGAGCTTGCGGAGGGCGTACTTGTTGAGTTCCGGATGGGTCATTCCTTTGTCGCCGGCGAAACCGCAGCAGCCAACACCTTCCGGGACAATCACGTTGGTGGAGCACATACGGGCCAGTTCAAGCATCTTGTCGGTCTTGCGCATCAGGCGCATCGAGCAGGTTAGGTGGATCGCCACTGGTGTGTCTGTCTTGTGGAAGTCCAGTCTGTCTGCCAAGAACTCAAGAATGAATTCGGACGGTTCGTAAAGCCTCATCCTCTTGATTTTGTGCTTCATACGATGGAGGCACGGGCTCTGGTCACAGAGGACCGGGTAGCGGCCTTCCTCGCTGGCCTTCCAAAGGGCATCCTCAAGTTCCTTGGTCTTTCGGTCGGCGATTTCAGGCATACCCTTGCTTTCCCAGATCGTGCCGCAGCAAAGGGACGACATATTCTCCGGGAATATCACTTCGTAGCCGGCTTTGGCCAGAAGGGAGACCATCTCCTCAACGAGGGGTTTGTCCACGGCGTGGTGATGTTTCGGGAGGCCCATCATCTGGTTGATGCAGCTCGGGAAATAGACTACCTTATTTTTCGAGGTGGCTGCAGAACTTACCAAAGCACGAAGCGACTTAGGAATATTATAGGCCTTAGGCGTGGCCGGAGTCCAAAGCGGAAGCCGTATGCCGCTATGCAGCCAGCGGCAAAGCCCACTCATCGCCAAATCCCCAAGCACGGTCTCTCCGGCGGTGGCCATCCTGAGCGCCCCCTTGAGGCCACTCTTGACCCCAGCGTAATGTTTGGCGGCAAAGTTCCAGACACCGTAGCCCAAAGACCCCGCCGGCATATTCATTCGCCTCAACTGGTGGGTCAGATCGGCCACATTGATGCCCATAGGGCAGGAAGTCGAGCAAAGGCCGTCCCCGGCGCAAGTCTGCTCCCCGGCGTAGGAATATTCCTTCTCAAGTGTACGCAGACGAGCCTGTTCGGCTGCCGAAGGATTCGGCAACGCACGCAACGAAGTGATCTCCCGCTGTGTGGCGATTCGCGTCCTTGATGAGAGCGTGAACCCGCAGGACAGGCAGTTCACCTCACAAAACCCGCACTCGATGCATTTGTTCAGCTTCTTGTAGATCTCAGCCAATTCCGGCTCGACAGCCTTGCCTTCATCCGTCCAAGGCTTCAGCACAGGCAGCGCCTTGAAATTCCTAAGGAAGCACTTAGGATCGTCATTGAATATCACGCCCGGATTCAGAAGCCCGTGAGGGTCAAACAATTCCTTCACCCGCCTCATTATCCCGAACGCCTTCTCGCCCCACTCGTAGGAGACGAACGGAGCCATATT
>CAVCRL010000340.1:0-2417 GCA_963604455.1 Lachnospiraceae bacterium
AGACGCTCCGCAGCGATGAGGATGTCTTTGTTATATTCCAAAGCCGCGTCTATAAGCTTCTGCAATTCAGGAGATTCGTACACTTCACGCCAGTCAAGGTCAGCGAAGCTCCTGCCGCTCGAATCCCCGAAATACGCTTTCGGCATCTCTCCAAGGTCGGGGTTCTCACAATGCTTTGACACAGAGCAGGAACCGAGGGTCAACGACGACACGGCCAGAACTGCGATGACCGGCAAAGCCTTTCCCGCCTTACGGAATCTCGGCCTCAACTTAGAGAACTTTGCCCTCAACTTGTAGATCAGCACGAAGAAGAACGGGACAAAGACGATTCCGACGGTTATTCCGGTGATCATTCCGAAGAACACTCCGGTGCCGATGTTCCGGCGGCTCTCGGATCCAGGACCGCTGGCGAACACAAGCGGAAGCATACCAAGGATGAAGGCCAAAGATGTCATCACGATAGGCCTGAACCTAAGCTTGGCTGCGGTGACAGCAGCCTCTTCCAGATCCTTTCCGGATTCAACCTCATCCTTGGCGAACTCCACGATAAGGATAGCGTTCTTGGCCACAAGGCCGACAAGCATCACGAGGCCTATCTGGAAATAGATGTTGCTCTCCATCCCGAGCACAGCCACACCGAGATACGCTCCGGCTATCGCGATCGGAAGCGAAAGGATGACGGCCACAGGAATAGACCAGCTTTCGTACTGCGCCGCGAGGAAGAGGAACACGAACAGCAACGCCAGCGCAAGCACAAGTCCGGTCTGACCGCTCTCCTTTTTCTCCTGATAGGACATTCCGCTCCACTCGACCCCGATGTTGTCCGGCAGATGCTCCTCGGCGATCTCCTCCAATATCGCAAGAGCCTCACCTGAACTGGTTCCGTTGGCGGCCTCTCCGCTGATTGTGGACGAGTTGTACATATTGAACCTCTTTATCGTGCCCGGGCCGGTCGTGAAATGCGTGGTACCCAGAGCGTTGACCGGAATCATAGTCCCTCCGGAACTCTTCATAAAGAAGAGGTTCAGGTCATCGGTGTGGGCGCGGTACGGAGCGTCGGCCTGGATGTAAACACGGTATATTCGGTTGTACATATTGAAGTCATTGACATAGATAGCCCCGGTGAAAGCCTTCAGGGTCGCGAACACATCGGCCATAGACAGGCCCAGAAGCTGGATCTTGTCCCTGTCGGCATCGAAATACAGCTGAGGGATGTCTTTCTGCATGCCAGACGACAATCCGGTAAGCTCCTTTCTCTTCATCGCGTAATGCAGCAACGTGTCCGAAGCGTTCTGGAGATCCTGATAGGTCGCGTCTCCTCTGGCCTCAAGCACCATCGAGAATCCTCCCGAAGTGCCAAGTCCCGGGATGACGGCAGGGGTACTGATGTACACCTTGCTTTCCGGATAGCGTGACAGAGAGTCTCTCACCATCGCTATCGTCTTGGACATATTCGTGACATCCCGTTCGTTCCACGGCTTCAGGATCACGGTCAAGGTGCTGTTGGACTGCGCCGTGCCTATTCGTGGACTGGAGCCGGTGACATTGAGAACATATTCAACATCGTGCTGACGGAGCAGGAAATCCATCGCGCGGTCTGTCACTTCCCTTGTCCGATCAAGCGTGGCACCCGTTGGAAGCTCCAGCTCCACCGTGAAATACCCCTGATCCTCCTTAGGAATGAAACTCTGCGGGACGAGGCGGCCAAGTATGAATATTCCGATGATCGCCACCCCGAAGGCCGCGAACATCCGTTTCGAATTGTGCACTGCGAAGCGGACCATCTTGGCATAGAAGGATGTACCCTGTTCCAGCCATTGGTTGATCTTCCTGAATACAAAATTCTTAGGCTTGTCGCTGTCGTGCGGTTTCAGGAATTTGGAGCACATAACAGGGCTCAAGGTCAAAGCCACTACCGTTGAGATTATCACGGAAACGGCGATCGTGACCGTGAACTGACGGAACAATTGTCCCGTGATCCCGGAAAGGAAGCTAACCGGCACGAAAACGGCGCAGAGCACAAGCGACATAGCCACGAGAGCACTTCCTATCTCCCCCATCGCCTTTTTCGTCGCCTCATACGGGGACAGATGTTCGGTTGACATTATCCTGTCCACATTCTCCACCACCACTATGGCATCGTCCACGACGATTCCAATGGCAAGGATAAGCCCCAGCAACGTCATCATATTCAGAGAGAAACCGAAGATCAGCATCACGCCGAACGTGCCGATCAGGGAGATCGGTACCGCTATGGCCGGAACCAGCGTGGCACGGACATTCTGGAGGGAGAGGAACACAACCAGGATGACGAGGATCAAGGCCTCGAACAAGGTTCTGTAAACGTGATGGATGGATTCCGAGATGTAGGTGGTCATATCGAACGGTATGTCGTAGGACATTCCGTCCGGGAAACC
>CAVCRL010000341.1:0-2405 GCA_963604455.1 Lachnospiraceae bacterium
ATCTACGTTCAGACAATTCCATCAGCCGAATCCGGCCTCGTAGCCTCAAATGAGGCCCCATTTGAGTTCACTACAGAAGCCGCCGCCACAACTCCTTGGGTAGCAGTCGCTTTTGAGTACAGAGTCTTCGCGGAGAAGAACACCCTGATCATCCACAATGTGCCTAACAGCCAGGCGGCCAACTACTACACGACAACGGAGAATGTCAATGTGATAGGAGGAGGTTACGACACAGAGTCCGCATTCAGTGAATATGTAATCGAGTGCTATGATTATCACGAGGCTGGGACTTACGCCAATACTTCCATCCATAAATTCAACAATTTGGGTCAGGGCTGGAAGGCTGGAAACAATCTCTTCTACGGAGCGGTGGCCGAAGACAAAAAAGGCAACACAAAACTGAACTGGTTCTGGCTTGAGATGCCTGAGAATCCGGGGGACGACGTGAAGATTCTTGACTCTCCGAAGAAATAACCCTGACAGGTTCAGGGACAAAAAAGAGGCTGGCTAAAAAGTCAGCCTCTCATTTTTTACCGTGGTGGATAAAGTAAAAGTAATCATCCAAATACAACACTGCCCTCATACCCGAAACGAGAGTGAGGACAGCGTTACATTTAATATGACAAACTCCACTTTTAAGCCTTGACGGCCTTTCTGGATTCGATTCCGTGGATGATGTTGATCAGGACGCTGCCGAGGATGCCGGCGCAGAGGGAGCCCATCAGGACGGCGACCTTGCCCATATCACGCAAGCGGGCCATCACCTCAGGAGTCTGGTCACCGAAGGAGAGGGTATCCACAAAGATGGACATCGTGAAGCCGATACCTCCAAGACAGGCCACCGCTATCAGCATAGGCCAAGTGGATTTCGCCGGCATCTCGCCCACGTGAAGCTTGACGGCGATGAAGCTGGCAAGGGATATTCCCAGAGGCTTTCCAAGGACAAGGCCAAGGAATATACCCATACTGACGCTACCGAGAACCTGATCGAACTGGAACACGTTGAAATAGGACACGTCCGGAATCTCAACCCCGGCGTTGGCAAGGGCGAAGATCGGCATTATCAGGAAGTTGACCCAAGGGCCGAGGGCGTGCTCAAGACGGTAGCTCATCCCGATGGAGTCTCTGGAGATCGCTGACATACGCCTCAGGCAATGCCTCTGCGGGCCGTTAGGGAATTCGGCTGACGTGGATTCTATGCCATTATATTCATTAAGCCTGCGGATGTACTGGAGTCGCTTTCTGTGGAAGTAGGCCTCGTTGAATCTTGGTGCCATCGGCACGAGGAACGCCATCACGACACCTGACATCGTGGAATGGATGCCGGCATAGTAGAAGAGCGACCAGATCGCGATGGCCGGGACAAGATAGAACCAGCCTCTCTTCTCCCCTAACTTATTCATCAGCAACACCAAAGCAATCAGCACAAAAGCTATGCTCAGAAGTCCGAAGTTGATTGTGCCGCCGTAGAACAAAGCCACAACGAGAATGGCGATAAGGTCATCCGCTATGGCCAGCGCGGTCAGGAAAACCTTCAGCGACACGGGCACACGATCACCCAGAATGGACAGGATGCCGACGGCGAAAGCGATATCCGTGGCAGTAGGAATACCCCAGCCGGAAGCGGCCGCCGAGCCGTGGTTGATGGCTGTGAATATCAACGCCGGAGCCACCACTCCGCCGAACGCCGCGATCACCGGCATCATCGCCTTCTTGAGGCTGGAAAGCTCCCCGTTCTTCATCTCACGCCTGATCTCCAAACCGACCGTGAAGAAGAAGACCGTCATTAGGATGTCGTTGATGAACTTCTCGACCGTCATTCCGTTAGGGAACAGGATGCTCTCCCCGCCCGGACTCTGGAATCTCAACGAGATGTCCGTCTCCAGGAAGTTATGGTAAAACTCTTTGGTGAACGGCAGATTGGCCAGAAGCATCGCCACCACGACGCAGCAAAGCAACAAGACTCCCTGCGCCCACGGCAACTTGGAAAACTGCTTCCTTCTATGGTCAAAGTTCCGGATGCCTTTGGTCCAGGTGTAGATAGGAATTAGTCTCATATCATTACTTTTATGTGATTATTCTCCATAAAGATACTTATGCTGCGCCGGGGTCAGCACATCGATCGTGATCCCCCAGTCCTTCAGCTTTCTGAAAGCCACCTCACGGTCGATGGACTCAGGCACGCAATGGAGCATATCCCCAAGATCCCTCGCGAGGACCATCCTGTTGTCAGCCAAATACTTGGCGCTCAAGGCCTGGATGGCGAACGACATATCCATAATCTCGGCCGGATGTCCGTCCCCTGCGGCAAGATTCACAAGCCTGCCTTCCGCTATGATGTAAACCTTACGACCGTTAGGGAGATCATATTCCTGAATATTCTGTCTCGCAGGCTTCTCACTCAC
>CAVCRL010000342.1:0-2385 GCA_963604455.1 Lachnospiraceae bacterium
GTGCATTTCTTCTTCATAGCGTTCGTCAGGTACCGCAGAGCCTGTCCGACATCCGTTCCGTTTGACTTAGGCTTGAGCTCGATGATCTCACGGATGATGTGGAGCAGATGGCTGCGCCCTTTCTTCGGAGGGATGAACTCCTCCACCCTGTCGCTGAAGAAAAGCGCCCCGACCTTGTCGTTGTTGATTATGGCCGAGAAACTCAGGACAGCCGCGATCTCCGCGATCAGATCCCTCTTCGTCCTCTCGCTCGTTCCGAAAAGGCCGGAACGGCTGATGTCGATCAGAAGGACGACCGTCATCTCCCTCTCCTCCTCGAAAACCTTGACGTAAGGTGAGCGCAGACGCGCGGTCACATTCCAGTCCATAGAACGCACATCGTCCCCGTACTGGTACTCACGCACCTCGCTGAAGGCCATTCCACGGCCTTTGAAGGCACTGTGATATTCACCTGCGAAGATCTGGTGGGACAGAGCCCTGGTGCGGATCTCTATCTTGCGGACCTTGCGCAGGAGTTCATTGGCTGAGGAATTAGCTGCCATATTCAAAAACCTGATTTAAACCCAACATAGTCCGTTACGGAACCTGTACGGCGTTGATCACTTCGGCGATGATCTGCTCGGTCGTGACGTTCTCCGCCTCGGCCTCGTAGGTAAGGCCGATCCTGTGGCGCAGGACCTCGTTGCAGACGGCCCTGACATCCTCAGGGATCACATAGCCCCTTCTCTTGATGAAGGCATAGGCCTTGGAAGCCATTGACAATGAGATGCTCGCACGAGGTGACGCACCGAACGAGATGAGATCCTTGATCTTCCCCAGACCATAATCATCCGGAGTACGGGTGGCATAGACGATGTCCACGATGTACCTTTCGATCTTCTCGTCCATATAGACATCCCTGACGACGCTTCTGGCGCGCACGATGTCCTCCGGCTTGATCACCGGATTGACTGTCGGGAACTCTCCCGAGTTGTTCATCCTGATGATCTGCCTTTCCTCCTCTTTCTTAGGATATTTCACGATGACCTTCAGCATGAAACGGTCCACCTGAGCCTCCGGGAGCGGATAGGTTCCCTCCTGCTCGATAGGGTTCTGCGTGGCCATCACGAGGAACGGCTCCGGGAGTTTGAACGTCTGGTCACCGATCGTCACCTGACGCTCCTGCATAGCCTCCAGAAGGGCTGACTGCACCTTCGCCGGGCTACGGTTGATCTCATCCGCAAGCACGAAGTTGGCGAAAACAGGTCCTTTGTGCACCTCGAACGACTCGTCTTTCTGTGAATATATCATCGTACCGATGAGGTCCGCAGGAAGAAGGTCAGGGGTAAACTGGATACGGCTGAACTTCGCGTCGATCGCCTTTGACAATGTACTGATGGCCAAGGTCTTCGCCAACCCCGGCACACCTTCCAGAAGAATATGTCCATTGGCGAGAAGTCCGATCAGAAGGTTCTCCACCAGCTGTTTCTGCCCGATGATGACCTTGCCCATCTCAAGGGACAGCATATCCACGAAGGCACTTTCCTTCTGGATCCTGTCATTGAGTTCCTTGATGTTTACACTTTCCATATTATACTGTTTTTACTATTTTTGCAATCTAAACAATCTTTTCAAATGCGCTACCGGATCACCCTTTCTTATGACGGTTCGTCATTCTGCGGCTGGCAGATTCAGAACGATGCAACAACCGTTCAGGAGTGTCTTCAGAATGCTCTTTCGACTCTCTTGAAGGAGGACATTGCCGTCACAGGCGCCGGACGGACCGATTCGAAGGTGAACGCCATCAACTACGTGGCTCACTTCGAAGCCTCTGATCCGGACATTGACGCAAGCGCGGTTGGCTACAAAATAAATGCCATTTTACCCGCCGGAATCAAGGTACATTCGATCGCGCTTTGTGATCCCGGGTTCCACGCCAGATTCGATGCCACACAGCGTGAGTACAAGTACTTTATCCACCGCCGCCGGGATCCCTTTATGCGGGAATATTCCTACCTCTACACCTTCCCGCTCGATGTTGAGAAGATGAACCGCACCGCTCAGGCTCTCCTTGGCCGCCACGACTTCAGTTGCTTCGAGAAAGTCGGCAGCAGCAACAAGACCTCAATCTGCACCGTCACGATGGCCCGTTGGGAGACATATTCCCCAGATCACGTCAGAATGATGGGCTACCCCGCCGAGGAAGGCGACTACCTCGTCTTCACCATCCGCGCCGACCGCTTTCTCAGGAATATGGTCCGTGCCGTCGTCGGTTCCCTCCTTGAGGTAGGCCGCGGCAAGCGCGACGAGTCCTGGATCGCCACCCTCACCCAAGGCGGCACCCGCTCCTCCGCCGGCGAATCCGTCCCCGGCCACGCCCTCTTCCTCACCAAGGTGGAATATTGA
>CAVCRL010000343.1:0-2384 GCA_963604455.1 Lachnospiraceae bacterium
GCCGTAGGTGTCATCGCTGAATATCTGACCGCCAATGCGATACCGAGCATATTCATTGTTCCTCAATGCCCGTCCACCGGCAGTTGGGGAGCGAAGATGAACGAGCCTCTCGCAAAACTTCTTGAGGAATATGAAGATTCCTGTGAAGGAATATATGTCCTCGGCGGCTCGATGGGCGGTACGGGAACGTGGTCGCTGGCGAACACATATTCAGAGAAATTCAGAGGGATAATGCCTGTCGCGGGGAAACCGGGAACGGCTTCGGCCGGGAACTTCAAGTCAATGCGTGTCTGCGCGGTGATGAGCGAGGCTGACGAGGTGATGAAAACCGCCTATGAGGATGTCAAGGCATTCTGCAACAGCATCTACGCCGCAGGAGGCGGCGTCAACTGCACAATAGTCCCGGCCTCGGAGCAATGGTCTCATCAGACGACCTGCGAGCAGTCATACACGGCGGAACGCCTTCATTGGTTGTTCGGGAAATAGATATTGATCCGCCTCAGGTCTTAAATCGTGGTCTTAAATCGCAATACACCAAGCCAGCGATCCCGCAATAATGACTATCTTTGCGGTATGGAGAAACTGGTGATTATCGACTCCTGTATGAGACCGGAGTCCAGAACGAGAAGAATACTCGACGCGGCGAAAGAGGTGCTTTCGTCAAGGTATGACATTGAGAGCATTGACGTTAACGAGGCCGCTTTGCCTCCACTGACTCCCAAGAGCCTTGCCGAGAGGTCTTCGGGAATTGTCCCGGAAGCCACAGTCGCACTCGCCCGAAAGATCGCGGCGGCCGACAGGATCATTATAGCTGCCCCTTTCTGGGACATGAGCTTCCCTGCCGCCCTGAAAGCCTTTTTCGAGAATATGTCCCTCTACGGAGTGACCTTCACGGACAACGGCCAGACCTGCACGGGACTGTGCCGATGCAAGAAAGTGATGTACATAACCACAAGAGGTATGAATATCCCGACGGGCAGCACCCGCGAGCAAGGCAGCACCTATCTTCAGGCCTTGTCATCGCTCTGGGGCCTGGGCGAAATCACCACCGTGGCCGCCTGGAATCTGGATTACCTCTCCCCCGAAGAGGTGGAAGAGAAACTGGCCGACGCCTCGTCCCTCGCCAAGGCCATAGCGGTTTCGTTCTGATTCCCACGTGGAAGGCTCTTCCCGCACAAATCACTGCCAATGAAAAAGACAATCAACACAGAAACGTATCATTCACCGTGCGGTGACCTGCTGCTCGGGTCGTTCGAGGGCAAGCTTTGCCTTTGCGACTGGATGGCGGAAGAGCATAGGCTGCTGGCGGACAGACGATTGGAACGGAGTCTGAATGCTGAGATGAAAGACATCCCTTCGGAGATCACCGCAAAGGCCGCCCAAGAGCTCGATGAATATTTTGCCGGCAAGCGCAGGACATTTGATCTGCCGCTTCTGTTCATCGGCACCGAGTTTCAGGAAAAAGTCTGGAACACCCTGCTGGAAGTCCCTTACGGAGAGACCCGAAGCTATGGATGGATGGCCAATCGGATCGGCAACCCTAAGGCCGTCAGGGCGGTAGGCACGGCCAACAGCTCGAACTCCATCTCGATCTTCGCACCCTGCCACCGCATCATAGGCAGCGACGGAAGCCTCACAGGCTATGGCGGAGGCCTTCCTGCAAAGAAGTTTCTCCTTGAGCTTGAGGGTGTGAAACTTTAATTAAAGCGTCTTGATCCAGGAGATCATCTCGGAAAGGACTTCCGGAGAGAAGGTCTCCTCGATTTCCTTATATTCAGAAAACTCGCCGGTGACGCAGTGTTGGAAAAGGTGGTTCAAGCCTTCTTCGGCGTGGATGACGTTCTTGCCGCCAGAAGGGAGACCGGCCTTCAACGCCTCTATATTCCTGTCGCATTGGACTTGAGTGTCTTTTGTGCCGTTGAGAGCCATAACGGGGCAGGTTACCGCAGAGAGTTCCTGCGACAGATCCAAGGCTATGAAGTATTTCATATATGGTGTAGAGAACTGTTGTGACGCAGCCAAATAGTTCTGCCTCAAAGCATCTGAAAGGGCATAAGCGTCAGGAGAAGGAAGCGGAGATCCCTTCTTGATAGCCTCAAACGTGTCCGACAACAGTCCGCAATATGCTTCGACTTCCGATTCAGGCAGACTAGCGGACTTTAACGCGTGCCTGTTCTGCTCCAACAAGGTCTCAGCTCCGGAGACTATCATCCCGGCAAGACTGATGGCGAAATCCGCCTGACCTTCAGCCGCAAGCATCAAGGCGATGCTGCCACCCTCGCTGTGGCCAAGAACCCCGACCTTGTCGAACCGCGTCTTCAAAAGCTGTACTCCGGCCAAGGCATCGTTCTTCAAATCCTCTGTCGTGCAAAGCACAATATCTC
>CAVCRL010000344.1:0-2376 GCA_963604455.1 Lachnospiraceae bacterium
TCGACGGCAGGATAAAGGTCCGGACAGGGCTTCCGGTGGTTTACGTTGACACGGAGAACGGGAAGGAGGTCGTATCCAAGGAAGACTATTTGAAAGCGGTCTTCAAGATAAACGGAATGGGCAGATTTGACAATCTGGACGAGGTGCCGTGCTCCATCCGTGGACGTGGGAACACCACTTGGACCTGGCCCAAGAAGCCTTATCTGATCAAGTTTGACAAGAAACAGTCCATCTTCGGACTTCCTAAGCACAAACGGTGGATCCTTCTGGCCAACTTTATGGACAGGACACTGATGCGCAACCTGATAGCCTACAAAGTGGGTTCGATGACTTCGTTGGACTGGACTCCGCACTGCCAGAGCGTGGAACTCGTGATGAACGGGAAACACGTCGGCAACTATCTGCTGATCGAGCAGATCCGTGCGGACAGCAACCGTGTGCCTTGCGAGGACGGATTCCTTCTGGAGTGTGACTTCCACTACGACAATGAGATCCAATGGATCCAAACGCCCGGAAAATGTATGCAGATGCAGGACGGCATCCCTTTCGGAATAAAGTACCCGGATTACGACGATGGCCTCACCGGCCTGATGCTCAGCGAAATCAAGGAATATGTCAGGACGGTTTCCGAGGTGATCTACGGCGAGGACTTCAAGGACGATTCTGAGGGCTACGCCAAATATCTGGATGTCAAGTCATTCATTGACTATTGGATAGTTTTCGAGGTGATGATCAACCACGAATTAGGTAACCCGGGAAGCGTGTTCCTGCACAAGAGCGCGGACGGGAAACTGACCGCCGGACCGATTTGGGATTTCGACTGGGGAGTGCTTTCCTACAATGTTTCCCCACAGGCCAGAAGCGGTCTGGTCAACAGGGATTCTTTCTGGTACGCAAGGCTGTTCGATGATCCTGATTTCAAGGCCGCGGTCAAGTCCCGGTGGAACGAACTGCTCCCCCAACTGAAGACGATTCCGGCCTACATCGACGAGATGGAGAAGACGCTTCAGACCTCGGCTGAACTGAATTTCAGGATGTGGGATCCTTCCGAGGACGCGTCACAGAACGGTGGCATCATTGTCAACGGGGACGAGAGAATGAGCTACAACGCCGCCGTAGCGAGATTGAAAAAGATTTACGAAGAGAGATTGGACATAATAAGCAAAAATCTGTAAATGAAAATATTAAAGTACTTGATAATGACAGCGGCATCCGCCTTGGCGATCTGCGGATGCTCCGGGAAAGACGAGACCGAGAAGAAAATCGACGACCTTCTTTCGCGGATGACCCTGCACGAGAAGATCGGACAGATGAACCAGCTTTCCGGCGGAGACTGGTTGACCGAGGCCGCCGAGAAAGGCGAGGTAGGATCCATTCTGAACTGTGTGGACCCGGCCGAGATCAACAGGGTCCAGAAAGCCGCAGTCGAAAAAAGCCGGCTGGGGATTCCGATCCTTGTCAGCAGGGATGTCATCCACGGCTTCAAGACCATATTCCCGATTCCGCTTGGACTCGCGGCCACTTTTGATCCGGAGTTGGTTGAGAGTGGCGCCCGTGTCGCGGCCGTCGAGGCAGCATCGTGTGGGGTCAGATGGACTTTCTCGCCGATGCTGGACATCTCAAGGGATCCACGCTGGGGCAGGATCGCCGAGAGTTCCGGAGAGGATCCGTACCTTGACACCGTGATGGGCGCCGCTATGGTCCGTGGCTATCAGGGCAACGGTGACTCTACTTCCATCGCCGCCTGCCTCAAGCATTTTGTTGGCTACGGGGCCACCGAGGGAGGCCGTGACTACAACACAGCCGAGATCTCCGAAAGGACTTTGCGCAATGTTTATTTCCCTGCGTTCCAGGCAGGTGTGGACGCCGATGCGATGACCCTGATGACTTCGTTCAACACCATCGACGGAGTTCCTTCCACTGGCAACAAATGGCTGCTTCAGGATGTATTGAGAGGAGAATGGGGATTCGATGGAATGATCGTGACCGACTGGAACTCTTCCGGCGAGATGATTATGCACGGATTCGCCAAGGATCTCAAAGATGCCACCGATCTGGCCGTCAACGCCGGAGTAGAGATGGATATGATGTCCTACGGCTACATTTCCTTCATCGAGGAACTGGTCAAAGAGAAGAAAATCAGCGAGAAACAGATTGACGATGCTGTCAGGAACATCCTTCGCCTGAAGTTCCGCCTCGGGCTGTTCGACAACCCTTACGTCAACGAGGAAGGCTCAAGAGATGTTCTCTACGCCCCGTCACATCTGGAGGCCGCCAAACAAAGTGCGCTCGAATCAGCCATCCTTCTGAAGAACGATAACGCGGCTCTTCCTTTGAAGAATGTCAAGACTCTGCTCGTGACCGGTCCTTTGGCCG
>CAVCRL010000345.1:0-2364 GCA_963604455.1 Lachnospiraceae bacterium
CCTATTGTCGGCACGGTGCTGATCAAATCAACTCAGGGAGAGTTCTGGACTCCGATGGTCACGATGCTGGCTTTCTCCGTCGCCTTCGCCCTGCCGTTCACGGTTCTGGCGATGTTCCCGTCGCTGCTGAAGAAGATGAAGGGCAAGTCCGGCTCCTGGCTCAACAGTGTCAAGGTCGTGCTTGGCTTCATCGAGGTCGCGCTTGGCTTCAAGTTCCTCAGTGTCGCCGACCAGACCTATCACTGGGGGCTGCTTGACAGAGAGGTCTATTTAGGAATATGGATCGTCACGTTCTCGCTGCTGGGTTTCTATCTTTTAGGCAAGCTGCGCTTCAAGAACGATGATCCGGTTGAGCATATCTCAGTACCTCGGCTCGGACTGGCTATAGCGGTGTTCACGTTCGTGGTCTATATGATTCCGGGAATGTGGGGCGCGCCACTGAAGGCTCTGTCGGGTTATCTGCCACCGCTTGAGACACAGGATTTTGTGGTTTACAATTATGCTGACACTCCGGATCTTCAGGTAGCTGAGCCTGTGGTTCGACAAGGCTCACCAACCATCGAAGCGACCGAGGAAAACGGCACTTCGACAAGCTCAGTGACCGGTGTCTCCTCCTACGGCCAGAAATACGACCTCAAGATGCCCCTCGGCCTGACCGGCTACTTCACCCTGGAGGAAGGCCTCGCCGCCGCCAAGGCGCAGAACAAACCCGTCTTCGTCGACATCACCGGCCACGGCTGCGTCAACTGCCGCGAGATGGAGCAGCGCGTCTGGAGCGATCCGAGAGTCCAGAATATTCTTAGAAATGAATATGTCCTCGTGGCTCTCTATGTGGATGACAAGACCAAACTCGATGAGGCGGAATGGCTGACTACTCCGGAGGGCAAGACCCTGAAGGAGATCGGCCGCGTGAACTCCTACATCGCCCGCACGCGTTTCGGGGTGAACGCCCAGCCGAACTACGCTCTGCTTGACGCTGAGGGCAATCAGATGGTTCCGGTACGTGGCTACAACCTTTCGATAGACGGTTTTATCTCTTTTTTGAATACCGGTCTGGAGAAATTCGCTGATAGATAGCCTGTCGAATCCGTAAATGAATAAAGTCCTGGGAATATCTTGGTTCCCAGGACTTTATTGTTGTGTGGCGTAGCCGGTCGTTTCATTGCTGATCACCGAACTTGAAATGCGCCGTCCGTTATTCAGTCAGGCTCTTCGGTAGCTGTGGCATAGCGCCCTGTTGCGTGCAGACGTATGCCGAGACATTGACCGCGGTCTGATGAGCCTCCCTGACAGTCTTGCCTTTGATGATGGATGAGATGAATGCCGCCGTGAATGAGTCTCCGGCTCCGACTGTGTCAGCGACTTGCACCAGAGGTGTTCCGAGGACCGAGATTCCTTCCTGTGAGAACACCATACTACCTTTTGTCCCGCAAGTCAGGATCAGCATCCGCAGGTTCCCCAAAGCCATCAGCTCATTGCACAACTCCTCTTGGGAGTGCCCTCGCAGACTTAGCATATACTTCACGATGACCAGTTCCTCATCGTTGATTTTAAGGATATTACATTTGCTGATGGATTCCCGGACAATCTCCTCGCTGTAGAAATTCTGCCTGAGGTTTATGTCGAACACCTTGAGGCAGTCCTCGTTATCCGGCATCGAATCCAGAAACGCGTTGATGCTCCTCCGTGAGTTCGTGCTTCTTTGCGCCAATGATCCGAAGCATACAGCCCGTGTGTGCGATGCTATCTGTCTGATTCCCTCAGTGAAAGGAATATTATCCCAGGCCACATTCTCTTTGATGTCATATTGGGGAACTCCGGCATTGTCAAGCGTCACCTCCACCGTGCCAGTCGGAAAATCCGTCCTCTCAAGTTGATATTCAAGTCTTTTCTGATTGAATATATTGATGATCTCGTCTCCGAGTTGATCCTTGCCGACCGCACTGATCACCAGTCCGTCCAGTCCGAACTGCGAAACGTGGCAGGCGAAGTTCGCCGGTGCCCCGCCAAGCTTTTTCCCCTCCGGCAGCACATCCCAAAGAACCTCACCAATTCCTACAACATAATTCTCTTTCATATCCGTTTAATATAATCATTCGCCTGCAAATATATGATTATTTTGCATATGAAGGAAGTGCCCTGTTTTTAGTTGACTGGGCATCGCACTCTATTATCCCGTTTACGAAGGACTTTGTTGCCGGTATTCATTAGGGGTGCGGCCGTCCAGCTTCTTGAACCATCTGGAGAAATTCTGGGGATATTGGAAGCCCATTTCGGTGGCGATCTGTGAGACGGATTTGCTTGGGTCATAGAGCCTTTCCTTTGCGATGTCGAGCACTTTCCTCTGAATATGCTTGCCTGCGG
>CAVCRL010000346.1:0-2361 GCA_963604455.1 Lachnospiraceae bacterium
AGATTCGCTATGACTTCTTGGACATTTCCGGAACAGTCTTGCAGACAGGTAAATGCGCTTCCGGCGACGAGATTGACTTGCCGACAACAGCTGACGGACTTTATGTTCTCCGGGCATATTCAGAGAAAACGGACAGTCTTGGCAAGGTGGTCAAGGCGGAAAAGGAATATAACCTTGTGAAAGTGAGCCGTGAGGCGAGGTCGCTTGTGGCTCCGGCGGTCTGCCTTCTGCTGCCGGGCAAGACCGAAGTCGCGCTTGGTGAGGACATCGTTATGACACTTGGAGCTTCTGTGGAGCCATTATGGGCGGTAGCGACAATGCTTTGCAACGGAAATATTCTTGAATCCAGAATGGTGACGATGGACGGGTCGTCTGCCGGTTCGCTGCGAGAACTGCGTTTCCGCTACCCGGCCGAGGCTGATGGCCCTGTCAGAATCCAGTTGCTCTTCTTTAAATATGGCCGTTGCTTCAAGTACGAGCATACTTACAACAGACGGTCAGACGAACTTGATATGCCTCTGGAATTCAGCGCCTTCACCGATGTCACCAATCCTGGCACTGAATATACAGTCAAGGTCCGCGTCCCGGATGGCGCCGAAGGTCTCGCGGCGATCTATGACAAGAGTCTCGACGCGGTCAGAAAGGAGATCTGGAATCCGGTAAGGCTTGAACCTAAGGCCGTTTCAGATGTCCAGATGGATATCGCTTGCGGATATATCACGAACAAGTCTTTGGGTAACATCGACAAAGGGTTGTCTTCCGGGATAAACGGCATCGTGATGGATGCGAACGGGGAACCGCTGATTGGAGCATCGGTCATCGTGGACGGTACCTCCTATGGCACATCAGCTAACCTTGACGGGATTTTCTCACTTGACGCAAGTCCGGGAACGCTGATAACAATCAGTTACATTGGCTACCGGAGTGTGACATTGCGAGGAACTTCGGGAATGAATATCGTTCTTGAGGAAGACGAGTCACTGCTCAATGAGGTGATGGTGGTCGGTTACGGAGTCGCCTCTAAGTCGGCACTTCATCGTAAGAATCGTTCAAATGATTCTGGGCGTAAGTACAAACAAGTAGAGTCAAGTGCTTCTGCCTCCGCTGATTATGATTTTACATCCGTGGCTGTCAGAAAGATATTCTCTGAATCTTTGGCCTTTGAGCCGTTCCTCTATCCGGAAAACAACGAGGTCAATTTTACGTTTAAGACATCTGATAAACTCTCGACCTATCACGTTTTGTTCTTCGCTCACGACAAGGCGATGCGCAACGGCACATTGACAAGGGACTTCACCGTGACCGTGCCTGTAAAAGTCTCCGTCAACGCTCCAAGGTATCTTTACTCGGGAGACAAATGGACATTGACGGCGACCACTGCCGGCAATTCCGACGCGGTGATAGAGGGCGAGATGAAGATCCTTGAATATTCAAGAGGCGGCGAAGCCATTGATTCGCTGAAAGTTCCAGTGACGGTGAACGGCCGTGAACAAACGGTCGTGTCTTTCCCGGTTGATGTGCCTCACGACACCGATTCTCTGACGTTCAAGGTCATATTCGCCTCAAAATCATTCAGTGACGCGGTTCAGTTCGGTCTTCCGATTCACGATGCGAGTCAGGTCATCACCGAGTCCCATTCGGCCATAGCCTTGCCGGGAACGGACAAGGATAAGTTGCTGGAATCGCTCAGAAGTCGTTTCGTGAACGTTTCCTCTGCCGGTGCTGTCTGTGATGAGATCTCGATTGACCGGATGCTCGAAGATGCCGCGACACAGAAGTCTGAGCCGTCAGCAAATGATGTTCTGTCACTTACAGAGGCATATTGCTTCAAATCCTTCAAGTCCGAGCGTGACACTTCGCTGCTGGGCAGAATCCTTGCGTGCAGGAACACGGACGGCGGTTTCGGCTGGTTCGAAGGTATGCGTTCCTCGCAGTCTGTCACCGCGACGGTGCTTGATCGTATGGCTTTGGTGAGAAGCCTTGGCGGGAATATTCCTGATCTGACATCTTCCGTCGAGTACCTGGACTCCACGCAGTTCCTCGGCTTCCCGCGTTGGTTCGGAGGCCTGTCGAACGGCACTTATATGCTCGTCCGCTCGAATTTCCCGTCTGTCGGGTTCAAAGTGCGGATGGACAAGTCGCAGCGCAAGGAGTACCGCTCCCGACTCTCCTCTTTCCGGAAATATGCCCGCATCTACCTTTCGCCTTCCAACCGCTTCGATTTCATAGATGGTCAGCCAGGTGCGAAGGCAAGACGTGTCCGCACCCTCAGCAATCTGATCGGCTCCGAAGAAGGAATATCCTTGGCCCGCGCTTGGGGCGAGCGTTTCGATGTCGATGCCGCGCTCCGCAAATCAATGG
>CAVCRL010000347.1:0-2360 GCA_963604455.1 Lachnospiraceae bacterium
TCAAATCGGGGATGGAGATTTCGCCGTAATGGAATATGCTTGCGGCGAGGGCGGCATCGGCTCGTCCGATGGTCAGGACTTCCTCGATGTCAGAGACGCTTCCGGCGCCACCTGAGGCGATCACCGGAATTGTAAGATCCTCAGCGAGACGGGAATATGCCTGCACGGCATAGCCGTTCTTGGTGCCGTCATTATCCATTGAGGTAAAGAGGATCTCACCGGCACCGAGGTTCTGGACTTCTTTCGCCCAGGAATATAACTCCTTGTCGGTTTGTTGTTTACCTCCGTGGGTCATAACTTGCCAGTAAGCATTTCTGTACTGGGATCTCGCTTCGACAGGCTCAGCGACCAAGGATGATTGCTTAGCGACTGGAAATACGGTGGTCGCTGAGCCTGTCGAAGCGACCGTTCCCGAAGCGGCCATCCTCGCGTCAATCGCCACGACGACAAACTGGGAGCCGTACCGGGAAGCGATCTTGGAAATAATCTCCGGATGAAGCACCGCCGCCGTGTTGATCGTGATCTTGTCCGCACCCGCGTCCAGAAGCCTTGCCGCATCCTCAAACGAAGATATTCCCCCACCCACAGTGAACGGAATATCAATCCGTTCCGCAATCCGAGAGACCAGATCCGTGAAAGTCCTCCGCCCTTCCGAAGACGCGCTGATGTCCAGATAGACCAACTCGTCAGCCCCTTGCGCAGAGTAGAACGCTCCCATCTCCACAGGATCGCCCACCTCACGCAAGCCCTCGAAATTGATTCCTTTCACAACCTGCCCGTTCTTCACGTCCAGACAAGGTATAATCCTCTTCGCCAACATATTACCTGAATAAATCCTCAAGTTTCACACGTCCCTCATAGATGGCTTTCCCGACAATGGCCGAGCGAAGCCCGGATCTCCTCAATTCCTCCAGATCCTCGTAGTTGGACACACCTCCGCTCACGATAATCTCCACTTCCGGGAACTGTTGCTGAAGGCCGGCGTAAAACTCAAGATTCACGCCCTGCAACATACCATCCCTCGAAACCTCGGTCACAATCGCCTGACGCACAAGCCCTTCAAAAGAGTCCAAAGCCTGCACGGCTGACATCGGAACAGTCTCCTTCCAACCGTGTGTCGCGACCAGACCATTCTTCAAATCCAAACCAAGGATGATTTTTTCCCCATAGCGGCCAAGCCATTTCTTGAATATGTCCGGTTCGGTAAAGGCCACGCTTCCGCAGATGACATATTCAGCTCCGGCATCCAGAACAGCTTTCAAAGACTCCTCCGACTTCACCCCACCGCCGAACTCAACCTTCAGACCGGTCGCATTGGTTATATTCCTTAGCACATCAAGATTCTTTGGACAGGCGGCCTTTGCACCTTCCAGATCCACAAGATGCAGCCTTGTCGCGCCAGCTCGCTCAAAACTTTTCGCCATCTCAACAGGGTTATCCGAATATACTTTCTCTTTCGCGTAGTCCCCCTGGGTGAGACGGACGCACCGGCCGCCGATTATGTCTATGGCCGGGATTATATTAAAATTCTTCATATTCAATAAAATTCTTCATATTCAATAAAATTCTTTAATATCTCAGCACCGACCGAACCGCTCTTCTCCGGATGGAACTGCGTCCCGAAGAAATTGTCCCGCTGGAGCGCGCCGCTGAAGCGGACACCATCATATTCAGTAACAGCGACAGTCTGATCAGTGAATATTCCCGCGCTGTACGAATGCACATAATAGACAAATGAGCCTTCGGGAATATTCCTGAAAAGCGGGCCGCGCAGTCCGGAGATCGTGTCCCAGCCGGTGTGAGGGATCTTGAAACCGGGAGTTTCAGGGAAGCGGGTCACCTTGGGAGTGAATATTCCAAGACATTCCGTGCCACCCTCCTCGCTTGAGGCGCACATCAGCTGCATTCCGATGCATATTCCTAAAACTGGTTGAGTCAATGACTTTATGACCGGCACCAAGCCTGTGGATTCCAAGGCTTTCATAGCGGAGGACGCCTCTCCGACACCGGGTAGGATCACGTGATCGGCACGGCGGATCATTTCCGGGTCAGCTGTCAGCACATATTCCGCTCCGAGTCTTTTGAGAGCGTTTTCGACCGAGCGGATGTTGCCGGCTTTGTAGTCAATTATCGCTATCATAACACACCTTTGCTTGATGGGAGTTCATAAGGGAAGGGAGTTCGCGCCACGGCCATCCGTAGGGCACGCGCGAATGCCTTGAAGATCGCCTCGGCTTTGTGGTGCTCGTTCACGCCCTCGGCCCAGATGTGCAGGTTGCATTTCGCTCCGGCACAGACAGACTGAAAGAAATGGCTGAACATCTCGGTCGGGACATCGCCGACCTTCTCACGTTTGAACT
>CAVCRL010000348.1:0-2354 GCA_963604455.1 Lachnospiraceae bacterium
CATCAGCGTTGATGATTCCCCATTTGTAATGGATGGTGAAAACCAGTTTCTCCCCTCCTTTGAACGCCAGACTCTCCTCGCTTAGTTTCTTTACCGGAATACATTTTCCCTCACCACCGGCGTATGCCGCCACGGACGACAGGATGAATATGGCGGCCAAAGCGCCGAAGAGTCTTGTCGGTTTCATCAGAATTCAGTGTTATTGTCAAACTCATTGTTCATCGCTGAATTCATCGCCGACTCGGTGCCGCCCATCGACTCAGCCACCGCTGTCAATGATTCTCCCGGCTCCACAAAACGAACCTGCTCAGCCTTGAACAACATATCTATGTCACAAACCTCGCCGTTACGGTGCTTGGCGATGATGATCTGTGTGGTCTCCTTCCCGCCCGGTGTCTCCGCAAGTCCAAGATAGTCAGGACGATGAATGAATATAACCATATCGGCGTCCTGTTCGATTGAGCCGGACTCACGAAGGTCGCTCAACTGAGGTTTTCCGTTGCTGCCCTGACGCTTCACGGCATCACGGGACAACTGGGACAGAGCGATGATCGGGACATTCAGTTCCTTCGCCGTGGCCTTCAATGTCCTGGAGATCGCGGCGACTTCCTGCTCGCGCATTCCACGGAGCTCGGTAGGGCCCTGGATCAGCTGCAGGTAATCCACGATCACCAGTTGCACCCCCTTGGACTTCACAAGCCTCTTGATCTTGGTTCTGAACTCCATCAACGGGATGCTCGGAGTGTCATCTATGTAAAGAGGGGCTTTCGCCAAGGCCGCAAGCTTGGTCTCCAGCTGCTGCCACTCCCACGGTTCCAGCTTGCTTCCACCCTTCAGTTTGTCAGCCGGAAGACCGGACTCCGTCGTCATAAGTCGCATAACGAGCTGGAGCGCAGACATTTCCAGTGAGAACACGGCCACCGGCCTGTTGTAGTCAACGGCCGCGTTTCTGGCCAGGTTGAGGGCAAATGCCGTCTTTCCGACGGAAGGCCTGGCCGCAAGGATGATGAGGTCGGATTTCTGCCAGCCACGGGTCACCCTGTCAAGGGACTGATAGCCGGAAGGGACACCGTTGAGACCGGACTTGTCCTGATTGGCCTCAATCTCCTTCATCGCCTCGTTGATCACCGAGCCGATGTCCTGCAATTCCTTCTTCTGGCTGTTCTGGATGGCGTTGTAGATCTTGGTCTGTGCCTGATCGATCAAGTCGTCAACCTTCACGGAATCATCGTATGACTGCTTGAGAATCTCATACGCGGCCGTGATCAGATCCCTCTGGATGCTCTTCTGCTTCAGGATCCGGACATAGTACTCGATGTGAGCCGCCGCCCCGACTTTCTCGGAAAGCCCGGCCAGAGCCACAGGGCCGCCGACGGCCTCAAGGTTTCCCTTGTCCCGAAGCTTGGTGCTGGTGGTGATGATGTCAACGGACATATGCTCGTTCACGAGCTCGGTCATAGCCTCGAAGATCATCCTGTGGCGAGGATCATAGAAGCAGGACGCGGAGAGCTCCTCAAGCGCGGTGTCCACAGCAGAGGGCTCTATAAGCATAGCGCCAAGGACAGCCTCTTCGACTTCAAGAGCTTGAGGCGGTTTGTTTCCCATCTCAAGCCCAAGTGTGTCAAGATTGACTGCCTTAGCCTTTTTTCTGGTTGTCTTTCCAGTCTGGTCAGGCATATAGTCCGAAGTTGAATATTGACCTATTCAAAGTCTGGATTGACGATGATCCTGCCGCAATGCTCGCAGATGATGAGCTTCCTGTTGGAGGCGATGTCCACGAGACGCTGAGGAGTGATGATGTTGAAGCATCCACCGCAAGAGTCACCGTTATAGACAGACACGACGGCGAGGTGGTTGTGCACGCTCGCGCGGATGCGGTCGTAGGCGCTCATAGTCCTCGGGTCGATCTTCTTCGCGCAATCCTCCCTGACGGCGCGGAGCTTCTTCTCATCCTTGGAAGTGGACTCGACAATCGTCGCGAGCTCCTCTTTCTTGGCCTTAAGGTCATCGTTACGGACAGCGATGTAGTCCTTCAAAGACTCGATGTCCTCCTTCTTCTCAGCGATGGCCGCCTTTGTGTCATTGATGTTCTTCTGAGCGATCTGACGAAGAAGTCCCTGATTCTCAATCTCCTTGTTGATGGAGTCGTACTCACGGCTGTTGGAGATGTCGTTCAGCTGCTGCTGGTACTTGTCGATCTGGGTGTCACAATCGACGATGTTCTGCCTGTTCTCGGCGATCGTCTGGTTGTAAGCCTCGATGACAGCGGCATCCTGAGCCTGACGGGCCTTCAGGTCAGCTATCTCGTTCTCAAGAGCCTCGACCTCTGACGGAAGCTCGCCGCGCATCTGCAT
>CAVCRL010000349.1:0-2327 GCA_963604455.1 Lachnospiraceae bacterium
ATAAGTTCGCCGAAAGGCAAATCTAATAAAAAAATGTCCCAATAACAACACTATTCCATAATCTTTCTTAATGAATATTCTCGCAGCGGCGGTAAAAATCGACCAGATCCTGCCCCCGCCAGCCAAGCTCGTCATAAATCATTTTATCCAACGACACCGGATCCGCGCCTATCCGCGCGCATATTCCCGGAAAATCGGAAACCATCGAGAAAATCCTTTCCTCGTCCATCGCCCGCTCAAAAGCGGCATAATCTGATTCTGTTCGGTTCATAGCAAAAAGCGTTTTCCGCAAATAACACAACTTCGCCCTTAAAAAACAACCTTTGGTTGCAATTCAGCGGGGGTAAACACTACAAAATTTCTGTTTTTTATCAATTATATGTGTTTTTTATATTCCCAAGTTGCATTTTACAACCATAGGTTACAAATCTTAAACACCGCTTTTGGATATTTTTGTGGCGGAACAAAAGATGTTCACTGAATATGGACGACAAGACGATTAAGGTCAACCTTGAAAGGAAAAGGAATGAACTCGGTCTCTCGCAGACCGAGATGGCCCGCCGTCTTGACATATCCCTGAACGCCTACCGGAAACTCGAAAAGGGGAAGACCAGGATTCTGAACGAGCACGTCGGCAGGTTCGCCGAAGAGACTGGAGTCTCCGTGGCCGAGCTTGTGAACGGCTTCGAGCCGGTGAGTTCCTTCGAAAGCGGCCTCAACAACATCAAGGAAGCGTACGAAAAGAAATTCCGCGCCTTGGAAGAGAGCTACACAAGTGAGCTGAATGTTATGAGAGACGAGATCAAGCGTCTGAACGAAAAACTCAAGGACAAGGAGGAAGTCATCTCGATGAACCGCAAGCTAATCAGCCACTACGAGAAAGAACTCGGACTAAAGGCCGGAGAATAGCGTGGGTTCAAGCTCCTTCGGATGGAACGACCGACGGTGCCACGGAGTCAGCCCGAACTTTTTGATCGCCTCGATGTGCTCCTTCGTCGGATAGCCCATATTCCTGTCCCAGCCATATTCGGGATATTCCTTTGCCAGCCGGCGCATCTTCTCGTCCCTCCAAGTCTTCGCAAGCACAGACGCCGCCGCGATTGATGAATATGTCGCATCGCCGTGAACCACAGTGCTGTAGGTGCCGAAGCCATATTCATCGAAAGGTCTGAAACGGTTGCCGTCGATCAGTAGGAAGTCGGGTTTAGGGTCAAGCCTCCTTACCGCGCGCTGCATTCCTGTGACGGAGGCCCAAAGAATATTCAGCTCATCTATCTCCGCCGCGCTGACGGCCTCGACAGCCCAAGCAACCGCCTCCCGCTCGATGATCGGCCTCAGGATGTCCCTGGATTTCTCGCTAATCTTCTTAGAATCGTTCAGCAACGGGTGGTGGAAATCCGCCGGAAGGATCACGGCGGCGGCATAGACAGGGCCCGCAAGCGGCCCGCGGCCGGCCTCGTCACAGCCTGCCTCGATGCGCCCGGACTCCATAAAGGGCAGCAGATGTATCTCTTTTATATTCATAAATTCAAATCTTGCCGGCGGACAATTCCTTTTGGTCAACCTCCCTCCTGCCTGCCGGAAGTGGCAAATATAGCCAGAAATTTGAGTTTAAGCAGGAAATGGCTACTTTTGTTGGTTATTTCCGTTGGAAATGGCTACTTTTATAATATTAAAGACAACTTTAAAGGTATTTGATATGAGGAAATTGATTTGTTCCGTCGCCGCCGCCCTTATGGTAGGGTTCAGCGCGATGGCAGACGAGGGGATGTGGATGCTTCCGCTCCTCCAGAAACTCAATGCGGGCGCGATGAAGGATCTCGGTTGCAGGCTCACCCCTGACCAGATCTACAGTGTGAACCATTCTTCGCTCAAGGACGCGATAGTCATCTTCGGCGGAGGCTGCACAGGAGAGATGATCTCCGACAAAGGACTGCTGGTGACCAACCACCACTGCGGCTACAACAGCATCCAGCAGCTCTCCTCTGACGAGCACAACTACCTTGAGGACGGGTTCTGGGCGATGAACAGCAAGGAGGAGATTCCGGCTCCGGGACTCACAGTCACGTTCCTTGTGAATATGAGCGATGTCACCGAGGCGATCGAGGGCGCTAAATCCGATGAGGAAAGGAAAGCCGTGAAGGAGGCGCTGGTCAAGGCGGCCGAGGAGCAGAATCCGAACTGCGAGGCCGAGGTCACCTCTTTCTATAACAACAATGTGCACTATGTCATTGTCTATAAGATATTCAGGGACATCCGCTTCGTGGGTGCCCCTCCGGCATCCATCGGAAAGTTCGGCGGCGAGACCGACAACTGGATGTGGCCGC
>CAVCRL010000350.1:0-2299 GCA_963604455.1 Lachnospiraceae bacterium
GTCGTCCACTACGTTCCCGACACCTCCTCCGAGGGCGAGCGGAGACGCGAGACTGCGGCAGACGGTGTTCCGTTTCTCTCCACACCGTCTCTCTCAGACTCGCAGAGCGGAATCGCTCCGTTGTCACTCCGCTCCTGTTGTGCCGGGCCTATACGCTCCAGGGGCTTCAGTTCCTCCGTTGCGGCTACGGGATTTACGCAGAGTCTGCCGAGCTTGTGACCAGTCTCGTCATCCTTTCCTGCTCCAATCCCTCCGCCTACACTCCGTCACCCAAGCCCCTTCCGCCGGCCCGGCTCACACGTCCGAAGGTTGTTGCCGTTGTACTTTCATTCGACCATCCGTGCCAGAGCCGGAAAGACCGCCATCTCTCGCCTCGACCGTCATACCGTCCGGCTCCTGCCGCGCCTGTCGGCTTGCCTGCTCACTCTCCGGAAGACAGAAAGAACGATGCTGACGCATCGCCCTTTCCGACTTCCTACGAGTCGAGCGAAATATGGTCACACGCTCTAAGGTCAGTGTGTTGTAAAATGACATCACACGCCGGAAGCGGCAAAATCAAAATATATATGACGTTGTGTGGATAACAGAATCAGTTTCACATCCTTCTGAGAGATATAAACCTGCACAATGTCTTCGATATTGCCGGATTATCCGTAACTTTGCCCTTGATGTAGTCCCTATGAGTTACCTATGTGGGGAAGACTTCAAGCCATACATCCTTTTCGGGCACAGTCCTCCAATCCTGACAACATTATTAACCCGTCAATCGTTGAGGCTATGCCGAAGTATATACCAAATTCAAGATTCTCTGACTGTTGGGCATCAGTAGGGGACATAACATTCTATCACCGGAACGGACAATGCTATTTCCGGAAGAAGCCCGTCTGCAAGTTTTCGCGGACAGGGAGGCAGATTGCCATTTCTGAAATTCATCGTCGTGCGCTTGCCGCGTGGAGGACACTAGATCACGATGTGCAGCTCCGATGGAATGAATGCGCCAAAGCCGTTCCGTCTCATCGACCGCCGTTTGACAACACAACACATATCACCGGACACAACCTTTTCGTGTCTGCTTATCACGGGTTCGCCCAACTTGACAACGAGCATATTCCGGAGCCTAAGGAATGGAGTCCGTTCCCTGTTGTGCATATTGAGCTCGTGTCAGCAGTTGAGGCTGATGACGGCCGATCTGTTCGCATAGGATTCAAAGTGACGTTCGAAGATGGGGCGGAAGCCAACCGCTACCGGCTTCATCTGAAGATGCAGCTTGCAAGTCCTGGGGCAGGAGTAAGACCAGGACTGCTGAGGGTATTTGTGGCGGAAGATAACTGCTCTGGGGCTCCCGACAAGGAAGTCTCCGTGTTGATTGAAAACTACAGAGAGATATGGGGATTATCCGAATCCTCGAACTATCAGGTCCATTGTCGATATTCGCTCATCGATACAGTGACTGGATATCGAAATCGTTATGAGAAGTCGTCTTTCTTGATGCCAACCGGCATATGATAAGATGGTTGGTTGTCTGTTTGCAACCATTAATATCTTATCGCGATATATCCACTCTCGTCAATCATATCCGCACCATTTTTCGTGAAGAGGAACTGAAAAAGTATGTATGCCATACTCTCCTGGTTTTCAGTCTCACGGATTGCCGCGTAGATGCTTGACACAAAAGGATAGGTGTTCTTTTGTAGAGACTCTTTGCTTGGCGCGACTCCATCTATGGACAGCATATTCACCTTCATCAAATCACGAACCATCGCCGTGCAATAGAAGAATGGCGTGTAGCCGATGCCGTACTCATCCATCTCGATCTGTAGATATGGCGAGGCCATCTGAGAACCAATGATCTCTGGCATATAAGTGCCGTCAATCATAGTCAGCCCGTCCATTACAAGAGTCTCCATCTTTTCCTGGCTTCCGGAATCCGTATCACGGATATAAGGGGTGATGGTATGGTCTACACCGCCGACCTCTTTCCAGTTGGTTATCTCGCCTGTGTAAATCTTCCGCACCTGGTCCGCACTCAGATTCCTGACGGGATTTTTTGGATTGACGATGAACACAAGCGCATCAATGGCCAAAGGCTCGGTTATAATTTTGACTCCCGCATCATTGGCTGATTTCAATTCATTCCTTGAAATATCCCGGCTTGCTATAATCACGTCCGTATTGGACTCGATAAGGTTATCATAGGCTCCGTGAGTCCCGCTGCAAAGATTCTTTTCCAAATAATCATTGTAGGAGAAAGATGACTTCGTTCCATTAAAGTCGGGTTGAATGATGTATGTCGTGCCGC
>CAVCRL010000351.1:0-2293 GCA_963604455.1 Lachnospiraceae bacterium
ACGACTGGTCGCTTGGAGAGTGTCCGCTGTAACGGTAGGTGACAACGTCCAGAAGAGCTGGGCCTTTCTTCTCAAGCAGATAGGCCTTCTTGCGGTTGAAAGCGTCGATGACAGCGAGAGGATTATAACCGTCAACCCTTTCTGCCTCCATAGCGTCGGCTTTGAATCCGGCGCCGAGACGTGCAGGGAACACATAACCCATCGTCTCGCCCTTCGTCTGGCCACCCATAGCGTACTGGTTGTCCATAACATTGAAGAGGACTGGAAGTCCGCCCTTCATATCACCTTCCCAGAGGGTGTTGAACTGATCCATAGAGGCGAATGTCATACCCTCAAGGACCGGTCCGCGGGCCATAGCGCCGTCACCGAGGTTAGCGACAACGATGCCCTTCTTGCGGTTGACCTTCTTATAGAGAGCCGCACCAACGGCGATCGAGCCGGAACCACCGACGATGGCATTGTTCGGGTATATTCCGAAAGGAGTGAAGAACGTGTGCATAGATCCGCCCAGTCCCTTGTTGAAGCCGGTCGTGCGGGCGAAGATCTCGGCCATCGCACCGTAGAGCAGGAAGCGGATTCCGAGTTCCTTGGTGTCATTGCCGTTGTAAGCCTTCTTGGCCACGTTAAGGGTGGCACCGCCCCAGAACTCCTCCATAACCTTCTTCAGTTCATCCTCAGGAAGGATCTGGATAGAGCGGAGTCCCTTGGCGAGAATCTCGCCGTGGGAACGGTGTGAGCCGAAGATAAAGTCATCGGTGTCAAGACAGT
Source organism: Lachnospiraceae bacterium (assembly GCA_963604455.1). Lineage (GTDB taxonomy): Bacteria > Bacteroidota > Bacteroidia > Bacteroidales > UBA932 > Cryptobacteroides. The sequence goes on from CAVCRL010000351.1 coordinate 769, forward strand.
AGGCCATACCGACAGCGGCAGCCTCCTGACCTGCGGAAAGATGGGCAGGGCCAGGGTTATTGTAAGCGACTCCGTTGTAGCCACCCGTGGTCTTGACCAGATTCAACATAGTCTCGAACTCACGGATGTAGGACATATCGCGGTAGATGCGGAGCAAATCCTCTTTTGTGAAATTGCCTTCCTTAAGCTCTTCCTTGACGGTCTTGTTGTACGTCATCACGGGAATCTTAGGAAGCTCAAGCTCGTGATCCTGAGGACGCAGGGTCTCGTTAGGATCGATGTAAAGCGCTTTTGGCATATTACTATATTCTTAATCAGTTATTATTTCAGTGCGAATGCGGTTTCTTTAATTATCTCAGAGACAGTCGGGTGCGGGAACACAACCTCCTTGAGCTGCTCAAGGGTCATCTCAGACTCGATGGCGATGCAGGCGCTGTGGATGATCTCCGAGCAAGGATTGCCGAGCATATGCACGCCAAGCACCTCGTGGTACTTCTTCCCGACGATGATCTTGCATATTCCTTCACCACCCTCATTCTCAGCGACAAAGCGGCCGGCGTAGGCCATAGGGAGCTTGACGACCGAATATTCCTTGCCGGAAGCCTTGGCCTGCTCTTCGGTGAGTCCGACTCCGGCAACCTCAGGGTTGGTATAGACGATTCCCGGGATGGCGTCGTAACGCATGTGATCTTCCTTTCCAAGAATATTGTTGACAGCGACCTCACCCTCGCGGCTGGCGGTGTGGGCCAGCATCGAGAAGCCTGTGACATCGCCGGCGGCATAGACTCCCGGGATATTCGTGCGCATCTTGCTGTCCACCTTGATTCCGCAAGGCTTTCCGCCACGGTTCAGGAGCATCTCGACTCCGAGGTTCTCAAGGCCGAAGCCGCTGATGTTGGCGCGGCGGCCCACAGATACGAGGATCTTGTCCCCGCTGACCCTCTGGGTGTTGCCCTCCGGATCCTCATAGACAACGGTATTGCCCTCGATTCCGGTGACCTTGCACTTGAGGCAGAAATTCACGCCACGTTTGGTATAGATCTTCTGAAGCATCGCGCTGATCTCGTCGTCAAGAGGTCCGAGAATCTTCGGAAGCATCTCTACGACAGTCACTTTCGTACCGAGAGTGCTATAGAAAGCCGCGAACTCCATTCCGATGACACCTCCACCGATGACAACGAGTTCGGACGGACGCTCTTTCAGAGAAAGGATCTCACGGTTGGTGACGATAACGTCTCCGGCTTCCTTAAGGCCTGGGAACGGAGGCACGGCGGCCTCTGAACCTGTGCAGATGAGGATGTTCCTCGCGGCGTAGGTCTGGTCGGCGGCGGTTATCTTGATGCCTTCCGCGTCACGTCCCTGGATCATAGCCTCGGCGGCCACGACCTCGACATTGTTGGACTTCATCGCCAGTTTGACTCCGCCAACGAGTTTCTTCACGACCTTGTCCTTACGGGCGACGATCTTTGAATAATCGAACGTAGGCTCCTTGACATAGACCCCGTAGTGGTCACCCGTGAGGGCG
>CAVCRL010000352.1:0-2274 GCA_963604455.1 Lachnospiraceae bacterium
GAACTCCGGTTTTCTCTGAGACAGGCCCCTCAACTTTGACACTTTCGAGGAAGGGACTTGCCATTCCGGAAATATGCCATTTGTCCATCTGTGAGGCGGCAGATTTAAGTCCGATTAAAGATGATAGGGCCGCACCCCTGTCCGCGTCAAATCCACCTATCTGGAAATTCGTCTCTCCTATCACATCTGAAGACACAGAGGACGTCATTCCAAGCAGATGGCTGATTCCGTAAATTGTCACTCCGTCAAGAGACATAAGATTATTCCCGATATTCCCTCCGCGGGCGTAGATCGCGGAAGATCCTTCTGCACCGGTGGCTATTCCCGGAAGAGCCTGGATAAGTTTGATAGCGTCTCCCTCTCCTATAGGGGTTATGATATTCCTGACGGTCTCTATGTCAGATAATGTTCTTCCGGTCCGTGTTTCGATGCCACGATACGCTACTTTGTTGGCGGCAGTCAGAGTGTCCGAAACCGAAGATGTGTCTTGAGCCGGACACATCAATCCCATCAAGGGTAAAAACGTCAGGAACGTTGCTATTCTGAGTTTACTGGTTCGTCCCACGGCAAGTAGTATGTTAGTTTGGCTCCGAATATTCCGACCCCACCATCAATATTCGAATATATTTGTTCCCTATCGTAGAGGATGGTAATGTCATCACCATCTTCCTTCATCTTCCTTGTAATTACATCCTTGAGATATCTGTCGTAGTCTTCAGAAACGGAGATCAGCACGACATATCCCATTTGCTCCACAGGCATTAAAGACGGTTTAGCGTAGAGAGTGACAGGATTATCGATTGTGGGGTGGATGGCTGACGCTTCGCCCAAAGCTGAAAAAAACGGGGCGGCCATTTCACCGGTGATGAATGTATTGCCTCCTTTCCCGGACTCATAGCGAAGATACTTGTTGTGATATACTCTGGCATATTCAAAAGCGTGTTTTTTCCATTCTGTATCGAGATCCATAAGACCGCCAGCGCAGTTGAACTCATCTACTTGCCCATTGCCTGCGATTAGGTTGGCGACTATGTGACTGCCTGCTGCGGTATTATAGTTCAAAATATACATCCAGGCAGGAGTGTCGAATATCGATAAATCATACTCTGTGCTGCAAAGATCTCTGTTCAGGGAGGATGACGCTATGTCCGAAACCCACATCGCGATACCATTGGGCTGATAGCTCATCTCTTTACTTTTAGGCACTGTCGTTGTCGCTGATATATGCCTCTCACCCGCCACATCAATGTCCAATCTGTACTGATGCCCAGGGGTAATGAATATTGAGGCCTGCCATTCTCCATCTCCCATCGGGGCGAATGTGCCTGCAACCGCTCCTTTTGTTTGATCATAAAGAGAAACATCAGCCTGATCAATCCCTGAACCTGTATCCTTGCCATTAGGTATTGAGTATGACAGCGTAAGAGTCTGTGTGGGTGATGGATAGTTGAGAATACAGTTCACGGTCACAGACATTTCTCCAGTTTCCAAATCGGCAGGTCTGATACAAGACGATATTGAAAACAGCAAAGCAATTATAGGAAGTATCGAGTGTCCTGATTTCATACGATGATGTTCAGAGATTAAGTGATATTCCGAATCCGTATTTGGAGCGCCTGATCACAGATAAAGAAATATTAGTTATTCTTCGGAGGCACTACGTACACATCAAGACTATACAAAATTTCTCCTCTGTCCGGGTGTGTTCTATATAGGTTTATGTAGTAAATACCTCTTCTTGTAAAAGTTACATCTGCACTGCAGTCTGATTCATTTTGTATTGTGGCATATATTCCAACAACATCATCGCCATTTTTATCGTCAACGACTTCCCAGCGATATGATGTATCCAGACCTATTGGCAAACCATCTGCACTATATGTACACGTTTCATTTACATATATCTCTCGAACACCAGCTGAACATACAATAATTGGGTTTACCTTCTTGAAGTAGCTTCTGTATTTGGAATAGTAAATGGATGGACAATTTGTGGGAGAGTGTCTCATAAGTGGCCCATTACCCCACTTTGATTCATATTTCCCGGAAACACTGGATTGTATGGCGGAATGATCACCTCTGTAGTAATATATTTTTTGTACATTTCTATCTATTGTCGTTGAATAAAGTCCATCGTACCAATATTGAGATATGTTGTCATCATTAGCAGACACAATGCCATCTAAGTTTGGTTGTGATATATTCGATCCATTAATCCAACAAGTAATACCTCTTTCTGACATATTCCACGCATAACTATGGCAATTATAAGAG
>CAVCRL010000353.1:0-2262 GCA_963604455.1 Lachnospiraceae bacterium
TAAATACAATGATAAAGGCCGTGCCGAGAAGATGGCCGCCGCCCGTTCGTTCGCACAGAAGTATGCCGGACGTGCTATGTCCCTGTACGGCAAGGCCATTGTGCTCAGAGGCCAGTTTGACAGCCTGTCCAGGATCAGTGAATCTTATGCTGGTCAGAGATCTTCGGACGCAGAGTTTGTCGAAGCGTCCTATAAATCCCTTTACAGTGATTGCAAACACGTCGAGAAGGAACGCCTTTCATATTCAAAAGGCATTGACAAGGAAATCGCCGGGAAGATGGATGATTTCAAACAGTTGATGGAATCCCTTGACAGTAAGGAGATCAGGATAAGTTTCGATAAGGGAGTCGCTGTCCTGACCCTCCGCAATCTGGACAAGGTGAGCGTGGAGTTCGTTCCGGATGTCAAGAATGCCAAGCCTTTGTTCCGTAAGACTTTGAATAATCCTAAGAAGAGTTTCTATGTCCAGGACACGGTGAAGGTCGAGCTTCCGAAATGCGATGACGGAGACTACATATTCACGGCAAGGAACGGGAAGGTGGCCTCGAAGGCGGAATGGACAAAGAAGACTCTTTCCGTCGCGCTGCGCAAGGATAGCGAAAGCACTCGCTTTCTCGTCGCTGACTATATGACCGGTGAACCGGTGGAAAAGGTTGATCTTGAGCTTCTTCGCTCAGGAAAAACGGTGGCGGAGACCAAGGATGTGACGCTTTGCAAAGACGGGTTCACACCGTTTCCGGACGCTATCGTGAACGGCCTTAAGGATGGGGCTACCAGCTATCTGGTGGCATCATATCGTGATAATGAAGGATTCCTTCACAAGACTGACGAACACAATATCTATGGGAATCAGGTATATGTGTCGGATCAGGACGGCGATCAGGGAACGTTTTGCGAGATATTCACTGACAAGTCCGCCTACAATCCGGGAGAGAAGGTTGAGTTCAAGGCTGTTCTTTACAAAGGAGATATGAGCCGGAGCCTGCATACCTTCGAGGCAGGAGTCAATGTGAAGGCCGAACTCGTCAATCCTGAAGACAAGACGGTCGGAAGCAAGGATCTGCTCACCAATGAATATGGTTCTGTGGCGGGCTCGTTCGACCTTCCGTCAGGCGATCGGAACGGATATTTTCAGATAAGGATCACCGGCGAAGGCGTGAACTCGTCGAAAGGAATTGTCGTGGATGAGTTCATCCTTCCGACCTACGACCTTGCCTTTGACAAGATCGACAGACTCTTCATCGCCGGCGACACCGTTGAGGTTAGCGGCAAGGTGTCCAGTTTCAGCGGACATCCGCTGTCTTCCGCATCCCTGGCCTATTCTGTGGGTAGGTTCGGGAGAACATTCGCTTCGGGAAAACTGCTTTTGGATGCGGACGGATCGTTCACGGTACGCTTTGGAACCAAGGACAATGATGATTACGCTGGTGTCCTCGGTGTGACTGTCAAAGTCACTGACGCGACAGGGGAGACCAAGGAGTTCTCGAGGCTGGTCTCTGTGCTCAACTATTTCAATATCCAGGCTGAGGTGAAAAATGCGGCGAAAGGAAAGGTCAATCCTTCGGATGGAGATTGGAGAGGAGCTCCATATATGGTCTCCGGAGAGAAAGCTGCCGTGGCGTTCGGGGTCAGGAATCTGATGGGAGATGATGTGAATTCCCCGATCCGTATGAGATATTCATTGTCAGATGTTTCCGGAACCAAAGTGTCTTCCGGAGAGACGTTTTCTGGCAGGACGGAGGAGTTCAAACTTCCGGCGGCAGGAATGTATATTCTTGAGATAGACGCTGAGATCTCCAGGGAAGACGGCCGCAAGGTTACGGCTCAGAAAAAGTTGATGATACTCCGTGTGGATGATTCGGCCACTGTGCTTGACGCGAAGGTCAAGAACATATTCAAACTTGTGGGCGATTGCGCAGACGGTGTCTTGAACGCCGGTGAGGACATCACGGTTCAGTTCGGTGTCGGCGAAGGTCCTGTCTGGGCGGTGGTGGAACTGTTCGGGGACAAGCGCCAACTGCTTGAGCACAAGATCGTTCGTCTTGACGGCAAGGTCGGGGAACCAGGATCTTTGACTGGGATCACCTATAAATATAAGGATGAATATCCTGACGCTGTCCGGCTGACCGTGTTCTATTTCCGTGACGGGTCAAGGTGCTTTTTCGATCAGGAATTCAAACGTGGGAGGAAGACTCTTGAACTGCCGCTGACATTCACCTCGTTCACGGACAAGGCGTTGCCTGGTACGGAATATTCATTGGC
>CAVCRL010000354.1:0-2253 GCA_963604455.1 Lachnospiraceae bacterium
CTGAAAAGGACCGAGGGTGTGATGTCTGGGACAATGACAATTGTTGCAATTACTCAGCCGACGGCACAAAGCTGCTGGACGCAGAGAACTATCCGAGCGAGGTTCACGTCAAGGATGGCACGAAAGTCATCTGCGACGGAGTTTTCGCGTTTCAACCTTATATGGCCGAGGACAGGAAGATCGGCGAGGATATTCCCGAGGAGGAAAGGGCCTCGTTCCTGGATAAGATATTCCTTCCTCCTACGGTCACGCACATCGGGCGGGAGGCTTTCCGCGAATGCGGCTGGCTGAAAAGCATCCGTTTGCCTAAAGACTTGATATTCATAGGTGACGGGGCTTTTTTCGGTTGTTGGGAACTTCGTTCAGTGAGTTGCCCGGCCGGATTGGTCGCCATCGGGGACGGGGCGTTCGAGGAATGTTTCTCATTGAGTAAAGTGAAGTTCAACAAGGGCTTGAAGGCGATCGGCGCCGGCGCTTTTCTGGCGTGCGAGTCATTAGAGGAGATCGTTCTTCCGGCCGGCCTTGAGTTCATCGGTGACGACGCGTTCTACGGAGCGTCGCTGAAAAAGATTTTTGTCCCGAAAAGTGCCAGAAGCCATCTGACTGAGCTTCTGCCTGAAAACCTGCACAGGAAAATCCGCGACATTCGTTGACGGTGTTTTCAAATTGAAAGTTTTTGATTACATTTGGAATTGTGATTTTAAAGAATATTGCTGAAAATGAATAAAATTTTAAACATCATCGCCGTTTTGGCCGCCGCTCTGTCGGTCTCGGCCTGCAAGACAACGGTACAGAAGCCCGTGAAAGTGGACTATCAGATGGAATATACCGTCGGGGACGTCACGTTTGATATGGTCAAGATCCCGGCCGGACACTACACGATGGGGCTTTCAGCGGACAACCGCAGGAAGGTCACGAACGGGATTCCTCACGAGGTCGCCCTTGGCGGATTCGTCATCAGCGCCAAGCCGGTCTCCCAGGCTCTGTGGACTGCGGTTATGGGCAGCAACCCGAGTTCGGTGCAGAATCCGGACGCTCCGGTCGATATGGTGTCCTGGAACGATGCCGTGAAGTTCCTGGGCAAGCTGAACAAGGTCACAGGCAAGATATTCATACTTCCGACCGAGGCTCAGTGGGAATATGCCCAGAGGGTTCAAAGCGGCAAGGACTTCACCTCTGTCGCCGAATGGTGCCTTGACAGCTACGACGCTGTGCCTGAGGGAGCCACGAGTGATGAATATTTCAAGCCTATGGAGCTGGCCATTGATCCGGAAGGACCTGCCGGGAAGGATGGCAAGGTTGTCCGCACGGTTCTGGAAAGAATGGAGGTGGATTGCCACACCAAGAGGGCCAAGGTCGGTTTCAGGCTTGCGCAGCTGACGGAAGATGTGTTGACGGACGCCATCTTGGGACCGATTGAAGGAACGGCGATCGACCGTGAGAAAATCGACGTTTCGGACGCGAAGCCGGAAGTGTTCACTGTAGGTGACGTGACTTTCAAGATGATAAAGGTTCAGGGCGGCACGTTCTCAATGGGGTACAATGCCTCTGATTCGCCGTACAATAATTTCTCGGCTCCGGAGAACGAGGTCCCTGCCCATCCTGTCACTCTTGACGATTTCGGGATAGGGGAGACCGAGGTGACCGTTGCTCTTTGGAACGCCGTGATGGGGTCTGTACCTTACCTTAACGACATTGATGAACCGAAGAAACCTGTCGGAAACGTCTCTTGGTACAACTGCCAGACATTCATCAGCAGGCTCAACGCGATGACCGGCCGCAAGTTCCGCCTTCCTACAGAGGCTGAGTGGGAATATGCCGCCAGAGGTGGACAGAAGTCCCGTCACTACGGCTTCAGCGGCTCCAACGCCTATGACGCTATGTGGTTCCTTGACAACGCTAAGTCAAAATCACAGGATGTGAAGACCTGCAAGGCCAACGAGTTGGGAATATATGATATGAGCGGAAACGTCTGGGAGTGGTGCTACGACCGCGCTGCGGAATATTCAAAGGACGCCCAGGTCAATCCGGTCGGCGCCACGGAAGGAGGAACGAGGATTCTTCGTGGTGGCAGCTGCGCCAGCCGTTGGGATGCCTGCCGCATATCCAACAGGTCGTATATGCCGGCGAAGAACATCAAAGGCACTTTCGGGCTCAGACTCGCACTTTAATTTTCTGAATATTATACTAAAACACTAATAATTGATTATGGAGGAGCAACTCAAAGTTACCTGTCTGCACGACAGCCACGTG
>CAVCRL010000355.1:0-2245 GCA_963604455.1 Lachnospiraceae bacterium
GTCATCTGGCCCTGCTGGCGGCCTACACGATCTTCGGCGTCAACATCGTGCTGACAAAAGACATCTCCAACTCGGCGGTCGTCTCCCCTATCGCATTGTTCACACTGAGAGCCATCGGAGCCTCCGCTTTGTTCTGGCTGATCTCATTGTTCACGCCTAAAGAGAAACTCCCGGTCAAAGATCTGATACAGATTGCATTGGCATCCATATTCGGTCTGTTCATCACCCAGTACACGTTCCTCAAAGGCATCACGATGGCCACGACCATCGACGCGTCCATAATCGGAACCCTCGGTCCGATCTTCACGATGTTCTTCGCTTTCATATTCGTGAAAGAGCCTATCACCGCGAAGAAAGCCGCCGGAGTCGGAATCAGCTTCATCGGAATCATATTCCTGATATTCAATTCCGTACATAGTCACAATGGAGTCGAGGCCACGCAGCCTTTAGGGTTCATTCTGCTGTTCCTGAACAGCATCAGCTTCTCGCTGTACCTCGGAGCGTTCAGGCCGCTGATCCAAAGATATTCAGTGATCACTTTTATGAAGTGGATGTTCCTTTTCTCGCTTCTGATGTCGCTGCCGCTGTCTTTCGGGGATCTGCTCAACACCGACTATGCCGCCATCGAGTTGCCGCAAGTCCTTGAGATAGGCTATCTTATCTTCTTTGCCACCTTTGTCGCGTACTTTTTAATTCCGGTCGGCCAGAAAAGCGTCCGCCCGACCATCGTGGCGATGTACACCTACCTTCAGCCGATCCTTGCCTGCCTGCTCAGCGTCATCGGCGGAATGGACACGATGACCTGGCAGAAAATAGTGGCTATCATTATGGTTTTCAGCGGAGTGGCGGTCGTCAACCGAAGCCGCGCCGCGTCACACAATCCAAGTCTCAAACATTAAAATCTATGAATATAAAGAAAATCATCCTTGCTTTGGTGGCCCCAGCGCTGGCCACATCAGCACTCGCCCAGGAAGTCATCAAGCTTCCACAGCCCGACAAAAATGTGTCAATGCCTCTCTATCAGGCCCTTCAGCAAAGAGCCTCAGTCCGTGAATATTCAGACGCACAGATCAGTGACGAGACTCTGTCCCAGTTGCTTTGGGCCGCCTGCGGGGTCAACCGCGAGGACGGCAGGCTGACAGTCCCGTCGGCGATGAACACCCAAGAGGAAAGTGTCTATGTATGCCGGGCTGACGGTGCCTGGCTCTTCAACGCCCAGGAAAACACCTTGACAAAGGTTTCCGGAAAGGACATCCGTTCAAATCTGGCCGGCCTTCAGAGATCCGTGGCAAAGGCTCCTATATTCCTCGTGATTGTCTGCGACCTGAACAAGTACAAGTTCCGCGATGAGAAAACCGCGATATTCGGAGCAATTGACGCCGGCTATGTCTCACAAAACATCTGCCTTGCCTGCGAGGCCCTCGGATTGGCCACCGTTCCGCGCGGAAGCATGAACCACGATGCTGTCAAAACGGCCCTTGGCCTCAAGGACGGACAGGAACTTTTGCTGAATCATCCTGTTGGATACGAGAAAAAGTAACCCGTCTTACTATTTTACAGAAATGTTTTAAATATTTATTAATAAAGCAAATAAGTCCCGCCACCCACAAACGGCGGGACTATTTTGTATATTCGATAATAGAATATTTTATGATTTTTTACTACCTTAGCGGATTGTAAAGTAAAAGAACAATGGCTATTACAACCAAGGAAGTGATCAGCAGACAGGATCTGAGGCGTTTCGTCCGGTTCCCGAACGAGTTGTATGCGGACAACGAATACTACGTTCCTCAGATTGAGTCGATGGAAATGGACACCCTCACTCCGGGCAAAAACCGGGCCTTTGAGGTCTGCGAAGGGAAATATTGGCTGGCTTACGATGAGAACGGCAAGATTGTCGGCAGAGTCGCCGGCATCATAAATTATAAGTACAACAAAAAGGTTGACAAGAAAATCTGCCGTTTCTGCTGGATTGACTTCATCGAATCGCAGGAAGTGGTACACGCCCTGATGGAAAAGGTTAAGGAATATGGCAAAGAGAAAGGAATGGAGGTCATCGAAGGCCCTGTCGGTTTCCTTGAGTTTGACATCTCCGGAGTCCTTGTCGATGGTTTCGACCAGCTTCCAACCGCTTACGGTAAGTACAACGCTCCCTATTACGAGCCGATGCTCCTGAAAGAAGGATTCTCGAAAGAGACTGATTTCGTGGAATATAAGATCACCGTTCCGGACAATCTCGACCGCT
>CAVCRL010000356.1:0-2244 GCA_963604455.1 Lachnospiraceae bacterium
AGCGCCGCTGAAATCAGTCCTTTAGGATGTCCTTTCATACAATGTTGTTTACTTTAAATTATTTGTGTTATTAATATTTCATTCAATGCCCCCGATGGGCTCTTCGTTCGGCTGTCATACGTGTACCCCAAGTCCATCCCTCTCTTCCTGCTCGCATAACAAGTTACTAATATACGCAAAACTCCCCAACCTGCCAAATTTATGTGGCGGGCAGCACCTTGGTTGCTGAACGTGTGCTGAACGTGAATCAGGAAGATTGTCTCTGTGCGGGTTTTTATGTATATTTACAATGAATATTCTCACAGCCATTGTGGTTGGACTAAACAGGGCCTGATCTGTATTTGGCGGTAAATGAATGATTTATGAAATGCTGGCCTCTTGAATCAGAGGACAGGGTTTTGTAAGGGGTTAAAAATTAGATGGTTATATTTAAGGCGTGTATGAAGAGTGTATTGTTCATCTGTCACGGGAACATATGCAGGAGTCCGATGGCGGAGTTTATATTTAAGGATATGGTCCGGAAGGCTGGGGTTGAGGAGGTGCGGATTGATTCGGCGGCGGTGTCCTACGAGGAGGAGGAGAATGACATCTATCCTCCGGCGAAACGGACGCTGCACGGGCACGGAATACCTTTCGGGAGGCATAGTGCCCATAGGGTTACGGATGCGGAAGCCTCTGAATATGAGGTCATCATCGTGATGGATGCCTCGAACAAGCGGCTTCTGTCCCGGATCATCAGCCCGATGAATATGTCCAAGGTGCATCTGATGATGGAATATGCCGGGAAGGATTCGGATGTCTCCGATCCTTGGTACACAGGGGATTTCGAGAAGACCTACAGGGACATCACCGAAGGCTGCGCCGGGCTTCTGAAGTCACTTATGCAAGCGGAGCCTACCTCGACAATCGGCTGAGCGGATAGGCTGACCCAAGGATGAAAATGTCAAGATCAATTAGGAATATGCTGAATCCGGAGCTTGTGCAATATGTTGAGAACGAGGTAATTCCCCGTTATGCGTCTTTTGACAAGGCCCACAGGGAGGATCACGTCCGCAAGGTGATAGAAGAGGCTATGAATATGTCCATTCACTATGACGTGGACAAGAACGTCCTCTATGCCGCCGCCGCTTTCCACGACACTGGTCTGGTTGACGGCAGGGAAATGCACCATATGTATTCCGGCAGGATAATCCGGGAGGATCCGCACCTGAAAGAATGGTTCACCCCTGATCAGGTAGAGACGATCGCACAGGCGGCGGAGGATCACCGTGCCTCGGCCGGTAGCGAGCCCAGAAGCATCTACGGTAAGATTGTCGCCGAGGCTGACCGTGACATTGAGCCGATGAGGATCCTGCGCCGTACAGTCCAGTTCGGAATGGAGCACTATCCGGAGTTGGACAAGGAAGGCCATTGGAAACGAATGCTGGAGCATCTGGCCGAGAAGTATGACTACGGAGGTTATCTCAAACTGTATATTCCCGAATCAAGAAATGCCGTCGGCCTTAAGACCTTAAGGGACATTATCCACGATCCGGAAAGGCTCAGGGACATATTCGAGAGATTTTATGAAGAGGAGAGGCGGGATATTCATTGATCAGGAGTTTAAGGAAGAGGTGGCTTGCCGGCCGAGGCGATACTTGTATATTCTTGAATGATTGGAAATTGAAGGGATTAAAATTATGATACGAACGTTACTTTTTATAGGAGGAGGCAGTTTCCTCGGAGGGATCGCAAGGTATTTGGTGAAGGTCGGTTGCGGCAAGCTGTTTCCCTCCGCGACGCTTCCGCTTGGCACAATGGTGGCTAATGTCGCCGGCTGCTTTCTGATCGGCCTTTTTTACGGGATAGCCTCCCGCCACACCACAATGTCGCAGGATATGCTGATGTTCCTGACCGTAGGCTTCTGCGGAGGTTTCACCACCTTCTCGACCTTCATCAACGAGAATGCCTCGATGCTTCAGGCGGGAGCATTCTTCAACTCATTGATCTATGCGGCCCTTAGCCTCGTCCTCGGTTTGGTCTTCCTCTACCTTGGCACATTAGCCTCACGCATTTAAAGGTCGCCGCGGCACTTCGATGCTTCGACAGGCTCAGCAACCACAAAAGGAATATTCCTTTGTCTCCTATAACCGGTATCTGACCTTCCAGAGACTTGTAAAAAAAGCTGGCCAGATGAATCTGACCAGCCATATTCAGTAAGACAAATTGTCGATTAGAGCTGAGGACCAGCCTTTACAAGAGCCT
>CAVCRL010000357.1:0-2223 GCA_963604455.1 Lachnospiraceae bacterium
CCGACGAACACAAATCTTATCTGGAGAAGCAGAAAATGAAATACGATTACGAAAATGTTCTGGAATACGTCAAGGAACAGGCTAAAGAAGAAGGTCTTGCCGAAGGTGAGGCTCGAGGTCTTGAGCGTGGACTGGCGGAAGGACGCGAAGAGGGCGAACTTAAAGGCAAGCGCGAGACGGCGAAAAATCTTCTGTCTATTGGCATACCGATAGATAAAATATCTGTTGCCACGGGCCTATCAGAGAACGAGATACAAAGCTTGTGAAATCGCGGTGTTTATCCGGAAAAAACTAGGCTTTTCGTGGACAAAAAAAGGCCGGCGGGGTTCACACCTGGCCGGCCTTTGACGTCTCCATCAAATATTTCAAGATTTTATCACAGAACGACGTCTATTCTGTAAGCACGAACTATTCGTAAGTAATAGTAATTGACTGACAATAAAGAGAATTCTTAGTAGCCGCAATAACCAGCACTACGTTTTCTCCTGTTTGTATCTGGTAATTTTCGTTTGTCAGCTTAACGGTAACGTCTTTGTACAATGTTGAATAAGCCGTATTGTCAAACCACTTGTTGAAAGCAGTGTCGCTTGTGATCTCCGCCAGAGTTTTGTCCCCTGCCTTCAATGAAAATGTTCCGGCTCCTGAATCTGTATTCGATTTCATAGAAAGTACGACTTTCTTGATGGTGTATCCCTTATAACCCGAAAGCGTATAGGTCTGACTTTTATTTTTTGTTATCTGATCTTTAGTGGTAAATGTATTCTTAAATGTTGCGGAGGAGCCCGAAGGTGCGGTACCCGACGTGGTTAGGCTTGTAGTTGACGCAACAGTGTATGTGACCGTGTACACACCTGCTTTTCTTGCCTGAGATACGGTAAAAGTCACATCCGCGGCATCCTTATAGCTTACCGTGAGAGTGGCCGTTCTGGCAACACCGTCATTCGCGTCTACGACAAAAGAGATCTCTCCATCTACAGAATAATCAAAAGAATTGACCCAAGAAGCGTCTGAACTTACAGAAATACTCTCGCCCTCAACAGGGTTGCTAATCGTATAATTAAGTGACAGAACATCACCCTCGTAAGAAACGTCGGGAAATTCCGTGGTTGAAAGCGAAACTACAGGTCTGACTATGATCTTGTCAGAGATGGCGGTCGGTATCTGATAAAGCGTATTTCTCGCAAGAGTCAACCCGCTTTTTCCTATGGTCTTTTCTATGACAGACTGAAATCCATCGCCGTGGTTTACGAAAAACGATACCTTCAACCCCTGAGACAGCGTTCCGAAAGCGCAAGCAATATAATACGGGGCAGAGGTCCCGGTAATTTCCGTATTTTTACAATCCAATGTCACGGAAGAGAACTTATTTTCATCCTTAATTTTAGGATCTACCGAATATGTGTTCATCCAATCTTCCGTATAAGTCTTGGAGACTGCAAATCTTCCGGCAATCTGTTCGCCTCCGACTGCCTCGATTTTAATGCTATCAAGGTATGTCTTATCCTCAACTCCATTTTCCACATCAAACTCCAGGAGCGTACACATAGTCTTAAAATCAATCGTGCCTGGCTTGTCACCTACTGCGACTTCGTCTGTAAAACCGACCAACATCAAGTTCCTTCCGAACTCGCCATTATCATTGGTTTGTTTATCATCAATTTTAAACCTACAATAAGCAGCCGCACTACCGGCTCCTCCTGCGTCGGAATTTGAAACCACCATATACCTGACTACAGTCGAAGCATCTTTGGCTGCCGGAAGATTACCTGAAATCGAATTAGTTGCTTCCGAGTATTTATAGTCAGTCATATTAGTACTTTCATCATTCACCATCATCTTAAATTTATCCCCATCCGTAATTGACGGAGTGAATTTACTGCCGTCAACAACAATTGACGCCTTAGTCGGGGTGGCAATTGATTCTACGGTTACAGGGATGGAAATCAAGGAGCCTTGCTCGGTCACATTGGATTTTGAACAAGCTGCAACTGCAAGTGCGCTGCAGATAATTACAGATAATTTCTTCATAGCGCTAATCCTCGTCATCAAAAGTTAAAGAAGAAACGTAACCGTCTTCAAGACTTAGACTTTGGCACATTACGCCCTGGGCGCAGAGGTCAATCACCTGAACTTCAGGCGACTGATAATTTAAGGGTTGTTTTGACATAAGATATTGAGTGTTTGTGTTGAGACGCAAAAAGCGAGACTCCGACGAATCGGAAT
>CAVCRL010000358.1:0-2219 GCA_963604455.1 Lachnospiraceae bacterium
ACCGTCTGATGAAGATCGAGATGGAGCTCGGCGAGACAGCCCAGTATGGCTACAAGAAACTTAAGTAATTTCGATAGCAATTATCGAATATATCAAAAAGTCTGAAAAAAGGCGGGTTCGATGTCAAAATCGGCCCGCTTTTTTGTCATTTGGAGAAATTTGCGTAAATTTGGCTTGGAATTTTCAGCAGTGGGATTCCGTCGCGTGAGCGGCACGTTAACAACCATATTCAAAGATGGCGGAAAAAGAAAACATAGGTTACATTTCGCAGGTCATCGGGCCTGTCGTGGATGTTCATTTCGATTTGGGGGCCAATGAGGCGGATCTTCCGCGTATTCACGATGCTCTCAATGTTGACAGAGGTGAAGGTAAGAAACCTTTGGTCATTGAGGTTCAGCAGCATATCGGTGAGGACACGGTCAGGTGTGTGGCGATGGACTCGACCGATGGTCTCAGAAGGGGATTGAAGGCTGTGGCCACCAACGCTCCGATCTCGATGCCGACAGGGGCGCAGATCAGGGGCCGTGTGATGAATGTTGTCGGGGATTCCATTGACGGACTCGGCGATCTCAACGAGGACAATTCCTTGCCTATCCATCGTGAGCCTCCTAAGTTCGAGGATCTCAAGACCTCGCAGGAAGTGCTTTACACCGGCATCAAAGTCATTGACCTTTTGGAACCGTATCTGAAAGGTGGAAAGATCGGCCTTTTTGGTGGGGCCGGAGTCGGTAAGACGGTGCTTATCAAGGAGCTGATTAATAATATTGCCAAGAAACATAACGGATTCTCAATCTTCGCCGGAGTGGGGGAGCGTACCAGGGAAGGTAACGACCTGCTTCGTGAGATGATAGAGTCCGGGGTTATCAAGTACGGTGACGAGTTCGTGAAGTCGATGGAGGAAGGACATTGGGATCTCTCCAAGATAGACCGCAAGGAACTTGAGAAGTCCCAGGTGGCGATGGTGTTCGGCCAGATGAACGAACCGCCGGGAGCGCGTTCCTCTGTCGCCTTGTCCGGACTGACCCTCGCTGAATCATTCAGGGACAGCGACAAGGGTGACGGCCCGAGGGACATCCTCTTCTTCATCGACAACATATTCAGGTTCACCCAGGCCGGTTCCGAGGTGTCCGCTCTTTTGGGACGAATGCCTTCCGCCGTGGGTTACCAGCCGACGCTTGCCACGGAGATGGGCCAGATGCAGGAGCGCATCACTTCGACAAAAAACGGTTCAATCACCTCAGTCCAGGCGGTTTACGTGCCGGCGGACGACTTGACCGACCCTGCTCCGGCGACCACCTTCTCGCACCTTGACGCGACGACGGTGCTCAGCAGAAAAATCACTGAGTTAGGAATATACCCGGCTGTGGATCCGCTTGAGTCCACTTCCCGAATCCTCGACCCGAACATCGTGGGCCAGGATCATTACGACACCGCCCAGAGGGTCAAGCAGATTCTCCAGAGGAACAAGGAGCTTCAGGACATCATCGCGATCCTCGGTATGGACGAGTTGTCTGACGAGGACAAGCTGACCGTGAACCGCGCCCGTCGTGTGCAGAGGTTCCTGTCGCAGCCGTTCGCTGTGGCTGAGCAGTTTACGGGTGTCCCTGGCGTGATGGTGGACATACAGGACACGATCGACGGATTCCGCAGGATCCTTGACGGTGAGGTTGACTACCTGCCTGAGCAGGCGTTCCTCAATGTCGGGACCTTGGACGATGCGATCAAGAAGGGCGAGGCGATCCTCGCTCAGGCGAAATAGGAATATGCCGGAGAAAGTTTTAGGAATATGTCAGAGAAAACCTCAGAGATGATTCTGGATGTCATTTCACCCGAAAGGACATTGGTTCACGCGGCCGTGGAGGCTGTGGAGCTTCCCGGCACGAAGGGGCGTTTCGAGGTCCTTAGGGATCACGCTCCGCTGATCTCATCGCTGGAGAAAGGCGTGATCGCTTACCGTGACGGAGATCGTACGGACAAGTTGGCGATTTCCTCTGGCTTTGTGGAGATTAATGATAATCACGTTGTGGCTTGCGTGGAACTGTGATGAAAAAGTGGATCTACATATTCATTGGTCTTTTGCTTCCGTTGTCTTTGGCCGCGGAGGAGAAGGGTGGTGGCTTTGATATGGATGAATATCTCTACGGCCACGTCCGTGACTCCTACGAGTGGCACATCACCACGGTGAAAGGCCATCCGGTCAGCATCCCGCTGCCGGTGAT
>CAVCRL010000359.1:0-2219 GCA_963604455.1 Lachnospiraceae bacterium
TCGCGCTCTGAGGCACGTTGATGACAGGTGTGAACCACTCGACTCCGAAGCCTCCGAGGTTGGAGACCGTGAACGAGGCGCCCTCAGCGGAGAGCAGGTCAGGATTGATCGAGCCCTTCTTGCAGTCCTCGGCGACCTTCTTCAAAGCCTTGCTGAGGCCTATGATATTCAGATCCTCAGCATGTTTGACGCAAGGCACCATCAGTCCGCGCTCGGTGTCAACGGCGCAACCAAGATTGACGACATTGAATATCCTCATGGCGTCTCCGAGACAGTGAGAGTTGACCTTCGGGAATTTCTTCAAGGCCTTGATGACGGCATAGCAGACAAAGTCGTTGATCGTTATGTTCGCGTCGATCTTTCCTTCCTCAAGGGCTTTCTTAGCCTTCTTGCGGAGAGCCTGGACACGGCGCGCGTCAGCACCGAGCATATGGGTGAGCTGGGCCGTGTTCTGGAGGGAGTTGTACATCGACTTGGCGATGAGCTTGCGCATATTGGACATCTTCTCGACCTTGAACTCCTCGCCTTCTCCGGCAAGGTTCTCGGTGTGGGTAGGCTTCCAGACCTTGAGGTCGGAGCCCTTGACCATTCCGCCGATTCCGGAGCCGGCAGCCGGTGCCTGGAGACCGCCGTCGGCCATCATAGCCTTGGCGAGTCCGGATTTCGGAGCGCCCTGTGCGGCGATGATGTCACGTTCGATTATACGGCCGTGAGGGCCTGTGCCGGCGACCTGGGCGGTGTCCACGCCTTTCTCGGCGGCCAATTTGCGGGCTCTCGGGGAGACAGGAGCGTTGGCTACTACTGTTCCGGCCGCCTCTACCACGCCGGTCGCTGAGCTTGCCGAAGCGTCCGAGGCCGTTGAGGCGGTCACTTCGACAGGCTCAGTGACCGAAGATGCCGGTGATGTTTGCTCCGCGCCCGAAGCGGCAGACGCGCCAGCACCCGAAGGAGCATATTCAGAGAATGATTCCCCCGGTTCGCCGATGACCATCACGTTGGTCAGGCAAGGGATCTCATCGTTATCGTTGAAGAAGCAGGCAAGGACGGTGCCTTCTACCTTGGCGTCCTCGTCAAAGGAAGCCTTGTCGGTCTCATAGCTGAAAAGGACATCGCCCACGGCGACTTTGTCCCCTACCTTTTTCTTGAATTCAGTGACAATGCAACTTTCTACGGATTGCCCTTGTTTGGGCATAATAACTACGTGTGCCATTAACTATAATGATTATTAAATTCTCAAAGCCGGATGCCGTTTGGATTTCGGGGAAATGGAAGCGGCTCCACATACATACAAAGTTAAAATTTCTTCTTGACATAAAAAAGGATTATATTTGTGCTCTACAAACGATTTAGCATATTTCAAATTCAAAATATCAAATAGAAAATGCAGTCAACAGAAGATCTGAAGAAGATTGCCTCCCAGGTAAGGAGGGACATCATCAGGATGGTCGTGAAGGCCAAGTCCGGACACCCGGGCGGATCTATGAGCAGCGCTGATTTTATGACAGCACTGTACTTCAATGTTATGGATCAGAACCCGGAGAGTTGGACACGTGAGGGGAAGGATCAGGATATGTTCATCCTTTCGGCCGGCCACCTCACCCCAATGTATTACTCAATCCTTTCAAGGGCAGGATATTTCCCGACCTCCGAGCTCGGCTCGTTCCGTAAGTTCGGAAGCCGCCTTCAGGGACACCCTTCAGTAAGGAAAGGCCTCCCTGGCGTGGCTCAGGCGGCCGGTTCCCTCGGACAGGGACTATCGGTAGCGGTAGGAGCGGCTCTCGCAAAGAAGGCCGACAACGACCCTCACTGCGTTTACGTTCTCTGCGGAGACGGCGAGACCGAGGAAGGACAGATCTGGGAGGCGGCGATGTTCGCGGCACACCACAAGGCCGACAACATCATCGCGATGACCGACTGGAACGGACAGCAGATCGACGGCACGACCGAGGATGTCGCCGGACTCGGTGACCTTGAGGCTAAATGGAAGGCTTTCGGATGGGATGTCATCATCGCTGACGGACACGATATGGACAAGATCCTTGAGGCGTTCGCGCAGGCCAAGGCCGGTGTCGGAAACGGCAAGCCGAAGATGATCCTGTTCAAGACAGAGATGGGACACGGGGTTGATTTTATGGCGGGCACCCACAAATGGCACGGCAGCGTACCTTCAGAGGAGCAGTGCCAGAACGCCCTGAGCCAGCTTGAGGAAACATTGGGAG
>CAVCRL010000360.1:0-2217 GCA_963604455.1 Lachnospiraceae bacterium
ATTTTCAGTTAAAATATTTAATTTTGTCCCTTGTTATGGCGGTATTGAAAAACAGAATCTGGGAACTGGGCGGCTGCGGGGCTGTAGGAAGCACCGGGCTGAAGGACTGCGAAGGTAAATTGATCGAAACTTACGGGTGTTCCTTCCTGTTGTGTACAGAGGGGAAGGCGACAGCCACGATCAGTTTCAACCAGCACCGCATTGTCCCGGGCGACCTTATATTCATTCCATACGACATCTCCTTCATTCCGGTGAATGTCTCAGAGAATTTCAAGGCAATGTACATTTCAGTCCAAGAGGACATTTCGGACGACGCCTTCTACCGGATTCCGACGGTGTTCTGGGACAGGATGTACGAGTGTCCGGTGCTGCACACATCCGGAGAGATGCGGACGAGACTGGTGGAATGGCTGGATTTGACGGGTTGGATGCTCTCGCGCTACAAGGGCGAGGAAGGGAAGGAAATGTTGAAAAACAATTTCTCGAACATATTCTTAGGAATATACAACGAGGTGTCGCTTTCCGGGGACCTCTCCGGCGATCCCCGTGGAGACAGGAGCAGGATATTGGTCAGCCGCTTCTACAAGCTGCTCAGCCGGCACTATGCCTCACATAAGGATGTGGCGTACTACGCCAGGGAACTGAACATAAGCGCTGATTATCTCTACAAACTGGTCTCTGGCGCAAGCGGAGCGAGCCCCAAGGAGATGATCAACTGGCAGATCATCGTGGGAATCAAGACTTTGCTCCAGAGCACGGACCTGTCGGTCAAAAGCATCGCGGCGGAACTCAATTTCGAGGATCCGGCATATTTGTGCAGATTCTTCCGCAGGGAGACCGGAATGTCGCCGCAAGAGTTCAGAACGGGAAAAACGAGCAAGACCGAATGATTTTATTCGTCATTTCAAGAGATTTTCCGTAACTTTGAAATTTGAATATACACACAGGATATGGGAAAAGTCATAGCAATAGCCAATCAGAAAGGCGGAGTGGGAAAGACCACGACCGCCATCAACCTCGCTGCGTCGCTTGCGGTGCTGGAGAAGAAAGTTCTCATCATCGACGCCGATCCGCAGGCCAACACGACTTCCGGGCTGAATTTCTCTCCGGACAATGACGAGAAGAGGACGATCTACGAGGTGATGATCGGCACGATTGACATTCAGGATGCCTTGATTCAGACAGAGATTCCTGACCTTCAAATGATTCCGTCGCACATCAACCTTGTCGGAGCGGAGATCGAGATGATCGATGTGGAGGACAGGGAGACAATCCTGAAAAGAAGACTCGCCCCGATCCGTGACAACTACGACTACATCATCATCGACTGCTCCCCTTCCCTGGGACTCATCACAATCAACGCCCTCTCGGCATCCGACTCCGTGATGATTCCTGTGCAGCCGGAGTTCTTCGCCCTTGAGGGACTCGGCAAGCTGCTCCAGACAATCAGGCTGGTACAGAGCGGTGTGAACCCGTCGCTCACCATCGAAGGGTTCGTCGTGACGATGTTCGACGGCAGGACAAAGGTTCACGCTCAGGTGGTGAACGAGCTGAAGGAGCATTTTCAGGACATGGTTTTCAATACGGTGATCCAGAGGAGCATACGTCTCAGCGAGGCCCCTTCACACGGCAAGCCGATCATCCTCTACGATGTGGTCAGCAACGGCACCACCAACTATATGAACCTCGCCAAGGAGGTACTGGAAAAGAACGAGAGATAAATTGTGACGCAGGTGACCAAAAACTTGCGAAATCCAACGAAAATGAGCAACAACAAGCAGGAGAACAGGCTGGGCAAAGGGCTCAGCGCCCTTTTGGGAGACATCCAGACAATCGGACCGGAAAGAAAGCCGGTCGGTTATATTAATAAGGAGATCGCCGGCTCGAAGCCGGAGCAGGACTACGGTGACGTGCTTCGCATCCCGGTTGATTTGATCGAACCTAACCCATACCAGCCTCGTATGGCGTTCGACAACGAGGCACTGGAGGAACTGGCTGACTCGATCAGGACATTCGGCCTCATCCAGCCGATCTCGGTGCGCAAACTCAAGAACGGACGCTACCAGATCATCAGCGGCGAGCGCAGGTTCAAGGCCTGCAAGAGGGCTGGAATGGACATCATCCCGGCTTACATCCGCACCGCGGACGATCAGGGAATGCTTGAGATGGCCATCGTGGAGAACATCCAGAGGCAGGATCTCGACCCGATCGAGGTGG
>CAVCRL010000361.1:0-2190 GCA_963604455.1 Lachnospiraceae bacterium
AGGAGGAGAGCGTCGAGGATGAGGAGCAGGGGATGTTCGAGCATTTCCGGCTCAATGTGGATGTAGGCCAGACCCCAATGCGTGTGGACAAATATATGGCCACACATCTTGAGGACACTTCCCGGCATAGGGTTCAGTGTGCGATCAAGGAGGGTTATGTGCGTGTGAATGATAAGGTTGCGAAGGCCAACCTGATTATCCGTCCTGGTGATGTCATCCGTTTCGTGATGCCGTACCGCCGCCGCGGCCTTGAGATCCTGCCGCAGGACATTCCTCTGAATATAGTTTATGAAGACAACGACCTTCTTGTTGTCAACAAGCCCGCCGGAATGGTTGTCCATCCGGGGCACGGCCACTTCGAGGGGACACTCATCAACGCCCTCTCGTACCATCTGGGAATATCCCAGGGGCCGGAAGCGGCCGATGAGAGGATGGGGATTCTGGTGCACAGAATAGACAAGGACACTTCAGGTCTTCTTGTCGTGGCGAAAAACGATGAGACACAGCTGGATCTGGCACGCCAGTTCTTCGAGCATTCGATCGAGAGGCGGTACGTGGCCGTTGTCTGGGGTAACATCAAGGAGGACGAAGGCACGATCACCGGCAACATCGGGCGTGATCCCAACGACAGGCTTAGGTTCAAGGTCTATGCTGATGAGGACGGCAGGGGCAAGCACGCTGTGACGCATTACAAGGTGCTGGAGCGTTTCGGCTATGTGACTGTAGTGGAGTGCAAGTTGGAGACCGGGCGTACACACCAGATCAGGGTGCATATGAGTCACATCGGTCATCCTCTATTCAATGACGAAAGGTACGGGGGCTCGGAAATCCGCAAGGGGACGATCTACGCAAAGTACCGTCAGTTCATCCAGAACTGTTTTGAGCTTTGTCCCCGTCAGGCCCTTCACGCCAAGACTCTCGGTTTTGTCCATCCGGGCACGGGAAAATGGATCCAGTTCGATTCACAGATTCCAGAGGATATGACAGCGATGATCGACAAGTGGAGGAACTACGTCAGTTTTGTCGGAACGGAGGAGGACGACGAATAATTTTGAATAAGATTCTTAGTTGGATAGCCAGAATAAAAAAAGAAAATTCAGAATTTTGCACGTTACCAAAATTCTGAATTTTATTTTTATTCTGGCTATAGGAGAACCTACAGCATCTAACTCTGTCAAAGCAGCGTCTTAATTCAACGTATTTTTCACTTATAGTTGAAAAAAAGACTATAACTATGAAAAATTTTCAGTTATGATTGAAAATTTTGACCATCTAACTATACTACATCCTTGGTGGAGGTGGGCCCATCGGGCCGCGGCCCATTCCTGGGCCCATACGGCGGCCGCCTTTGCCGCCGAAGTTGCCGAAGCGGTAGGTCAGGGAGACGACGATGTAACGGCCGAGGGTGTTGTTCAGGGTCTCGGTGTGGTAGTTCGAGGAGTCTGAGATCGAGAGGTTCTTGGCCTGGTCGAGGATGTCGTAGGCGTTCAGGGCCAAAGTGAATTTGTCCTTGAAGAGCATCTTCGTGATCTTGGCGTTCAGGATCAGCTGGGTGCCTTGATCGGTGGTGTAGCCGTTGTACCAGTTGTAGTTACCGTCAGCCACGATTCCGAGGCCGCCTGGAACTGTCCAGTTCATCGAGGCGGAGACCTGATTGCTCCACGTCATATTCGTGGACTGGTTGGCGATAGTGTACCAGGACTTTGACATTCTGGTGCGGCCGCCGGCTGTAAGTTCCACTATGTCATTGCGGTAGGTAATACGAAGACGTTCGGTGAGACCCACCGTCTGAAGCTTGTTCAGAGTGAAATCAAGCGTGTGGAAATCCTCAAGGAACTTGTCGGCGAGGAAGTTCTCGGCATTGTAGTTGTCACCCTCATAGTACTTGCCCATATCGAAATTAGAGGAACCCACATAGGATGACGATCTGGAGTAGCTTGCCCTTGTCATATTGAATATGCTGAAATTGGACTTCGCGATCGGAGTGTTCAGCATCACACGGAAACTACCATTGTAAGAGTCCTTTCCGTTGACCGGAATTGAATACTGCACACCGTTCGTGCCGTACCACTGTGCGTTGACGATAGGATTCTTGACGATGCCGCCATCGATTCCTGCATTGATGGAGAGGAATGTCTTCTTGTTGGTGTGACGGAAATCACTTCTGAAATCGTGGTTGAAATATGGCTC
>CAVCRL010000362.1:0-2176 GCA_963604455.1 Lachnospiraceae bacterium
CCGGAGAACTCGACGATGTATGCGTCCATTCCGAGAAACGACTCTACGGTAGTGTATTGGGGAGCATTCCCTGATGGAGACAAAATGGAATATCCTGAATTTGATGAATCTAAGCAGACCGCCTATCAAGGGAATCTTTTCATTTCCCCGGATTGTACAAAAGCCGCGTTTGTCTTTTACTATGCGATAGGGTTCGATGTGTTGGATCTAAGCGGACATACTGTACGACACTTCATCTGGAAATACCCGCAGGTGAAGATACAATATGTTGACATGCTTAGTGTCAACCTGGTAAAAGGTGCGGACGGCTGGCAGAGAGGTTTTTGCGACGCCAGCGTCACGGATGAGCATATTTATCTGTTGTATAATGATGCTGGTACCTCATATGTCTTGGTATATGATTGGGATGGAGAGCCTGTCAAGGCGTATTCGTTTGAAGAAGAGGTTATTAATATATTCGTGGAACCATCGGGAGCAAAGTTATATACATTGTCCGCCGATGAAGATTCCAACTGCGATCTGAACATCTACACCCAAATTTGACTGTTTTAGTGGGTGAACAATCGCAAGGGGGGTGTTTATCCGTAGTGTGAAGGGTTTTATGAGAAAAGGGGTAATAATATTACTAAGTCTGTTGATGGTTGTGTCGTGCAAAGGCACAAAGAGTGACTGCGCGGTTGACAGGACCATTGAATGCAGGGAGTCGCAGATACGGCCGGATATTCCTGAATATGTCAAAGAGGTTACTTTTCTTCCATTGGAGGCGGGAGACAACACGTTGCTGGGCTCTGTGGATAAGGTGGCTTTTTATAATGAATTGATATATATCGCCGATTATAGCTCCCGGAAGATTTTGGCCTATGATATGGATGGCAAGCTTCGTTTCGTCCTTGACAGGCAGGGCAGAGGGCCTGGTGAATATCTTGAGGTAAAAAGTTTCACAGTGGACGCAGATAACCTTTACGTTTTGGACAATATCGGCAAGAAGTTGCTTGTCTATGATTCGTTGACGGGAGAATATAAAACATCCAAAGAGATGCCTATAGTTGCTTGGGACGTTGAGGCTCTGTTAAGTGGCGACCTTATCTTCGCGTTTGTCACCGCTGGTGGAAAATTGTCAAAAGAGCAACCGCCATATCGCTTGTTTGTGACAGACAATGAATTGAATATCAAAACACAGATGCTTGGCTATGACGAAAATGAAGGCTCTGATGTCCTTGGCTATGGTCGTTTTTTTACTGTTTACAGAGATGAGATCTTGTTCTGCTCCTACGGCAACGACGCATATTATGTTCTGGATCGCGGCAATGGGGAGATCATTGAAACAGTCGGGATTGATTTCGAGAATAAAGCATCCCGCAAAGACAAGAATGATGTGTCCCTAATAAACAGCTTCACGCATTTGGGTTCTGTGCCGATTGTTTGCGGAGATTATCTTTTTTGTGACATCACGACAAAAGATGCCGGTGGCAATTATTGCCTTTATGGCTCAAACACAAACGGTTTTGTCTCAAATCCGGAAAATGGAGGCCGGAATTGTATGCTGGAACCCGTTGGCAGCTATGCCGATTCTTTCGTGAGTGTGCTTGAGGACAGGGATATGTATGACTTTATCGTCTCCACAGGCTTCCAAAAGGCCGGTGAGGATGTCGAGAAGGCTCTTGATGGCGGCGCTATGGTTCTGTTGTTTTATCATATGATATGAGTTAGGACCTGCGGTTGGTTGTGAGAAATCGAGCGCACCTGGAACCGCATTCACTTGATAATGATAGAGTTGGTATCCCAGGTGCGAGCGGATTTGCGCACCTGAGAGTCGGAGGCTTCGCTACAGGGCGTTCTATTGGCACCTATGACTTCCAGGTGTGAAACACTGCGCATACCTGGAACTTTATCCTTTTGGTAGCTAATGAATTGCTCTTCCAGGTGCGAACAGATTTACACACCTGAATGCGATGCTTTGCACCTTTGGTTAAGTAATTGATAATTAGCACTTTGGTTGATGTAAAATGAGAAAGTGAATTTCGGCCCACTTTTAACTAATAAGTATTAAGGAATTATATTTGTCAAAAGTGAAACTATTTTTCATTGCATAACCAACTTTTCTACCGAACTTTGTAGCACAAAATCATACACTATATGAAACTGAACGAATTAAAGACACTATCACTATCAGCGA
>CAVCRL010000363.1:0-2176 GCA_963604455.1 Lachnospiraceae bacterium
AAGCGTCTCCAGTACATCCGCAGGCTTAATGAATATAATTCCATCCCGTCAACTTCCACGGAATTCCCTAACGGTCCGCAGAGGCATTGCCTGAGACGTTTGTCCGCTATCTCAAGGGATTCCATCGGGATGAGCTACCGTCTTGAGCACGCCCTCGGCCCTTGGGTCAACTTCCTGATAATGCCGATCTTCGCCCTTGCCAACGCCGGAGTGGAGATCCCGGACGTGTCCTATTTCAACGTGTTCCAGTTCGATCAGGTCCTCGGCAGCGTGAGCATGGGAATATTCCTTGGCCTTGTCCTCGGAAAGCCTCTTGGAATCTCCCTTGCCAGCTTCATAGCCGTCAAGCTTCATGTGGGCGAGATGCCGGCCAAATCCACTTGGCCTATGTTGATAGCGGTGGCCTGTCTTGGAGGTATCGGCTTCACGATGTCCATCTTCGTGGACACCCTGTCATTCGGTGACCAGACTCCTGAGATAATGGCCCGCTTGCGTGACATGGGCAAGGTGGCCGTACTGATGGGCTCCCTCTGTGCCGGAATCCTCGGCAGCGTCCTGATCAGCATAGTCCACGGCATTGAATCCCGCAAGGCCGTCAAGGCTTAGAGCCCAAGCTCGTCCTTCATTGAGCGGAGGAGGTCGAAGGCTTGGAGAGGGGTGATGTTGTTGAGGTCCACTCCGGAGAGTTTGTCGCGCAGGGATTCGAGTGTAGGGTCGTCCAGCTGGAAGAACGAGAGCTGGAGACTGCCGTCACTCTCAAGGGTGCCGGCCTTTGTCTGGACAGGCTTCTTGATCTCGCCTTTCTTTGCGCTGACAAGGTGTTGGGAGTCATTCATTTCCAGAGCCTTGAGAGTGCTCTCTGCGCTCTGGATCACCTCTTTCGGCATCCCGGCCATCCTTGCGACGTGGATACCGAAACTGTGCGCGGTCCCGCCCTCTTTGAGCTTGCGCAGGAAGATCACCTGCGAGCCTACCTCCTTCACGGCGATGTGGAAGTTCCGGACCCTTGAATATATCTCTTCAAGGTCGTTAAGCTCGTGATAGTGAGTGGCGAAGAGCGTTTTCGCCCCGTGGCCATATTCGTGAATATATTCAACTATCGCGCGGGCGATAGACATTCCGTCGTAGGTGGAGGTCCCTCGGCCGATCTCGTCCAGAAGCACCAGTGAACGCTCTGAAAGGTTGTGGAGGATCATCGAGGTCTCCAGCATCTCGACCATAAAGGTTGATTCTCCTCTGGAGATGTTGTCCGTGGCCCCGACCCTTGTGAATATCTTGTCGAAATAACCGATCCTGGCGCTGTCGGCCGGAACGAACGACCCGATCTGGGCCAACAGCACGATCAACGCTGTCTGCCTCAGCAAAGCCGACTTACCGGCCATATTCGGACCGGTCAGGATGATGATCTGCTGCTTCTTGTTGTCCAGGAATATGTCGTTGGGAACATATTCCTCTCCCGCCGGCATCAATGTCTCGATGACCGGATGACGGCCGGCCTTGATGTCAAGGGTCAGATCCTTGGTCATCTCCGGACGGTTGTAGCGGTTATCACGAGCCAGCTGGGCGAATCCGGACAGCACGTCCAGGCGCGCGATGATCCGGCAGTTTGTCTGGATCGTCGGGATGTTCCTCTGAATCTCGGCGACCAGCTCGCCGTAAATCCTTGTCTCAAGGGCGTAGATACGGTCTTCCGCGCTCAGAATCTTTTCTTCGTATTCCTTGAGCTCCTGGGTGATGTAACGCTCGGCGTTGACGAGGGTCTGCTTGCGGATCCACTCCGGAGGGACAAGATCCTTGAATGTGTTGCGGACTTCGATATAGTACCCGAAGACGTTGTTGTAACTTATTTTGAGCGAGGATATTCCTGTCCTCTCGGCCTCACGTTGCTGGAGCTTCAGGAGGTAATCTTTGCCGCCCGAGGAGATATTCCTTAACTCATCCAGATCAGGATCCACTCCTGGGGCGATGACCTCGCCTTTGCCCACAGCGGCTGCCGGTTCGGCGGTCATCGTCTTCATGATGCGATCAAGCAGCTTCGAGCAATTCTTCATCTTGCTTATGAGTGAGTCCAAGGCCTTGACTCCGTGGTCTTTGCAGAGCGTGGCTATCGGCTCCATCTGTGAGAGTCCACGGCCCAGCTGCATCACCTCGCGAGGGGCTATCCTGCCTGTGGCCG
>CAVCRL010000364.1:0-2175 GCA_963604455.1 Lachnospiraceae bacterium
TTAACTGAATTTGACATTTTACTTCTTGTTTTTAACGTGGTTTCAAGAACACAGGACCTTCCCTTTGTCAGAGGGCCGGACCCTTTTGCGGGTGCAAAGATACAAAGGAAAACGGAAATGACAAATATGATATTCTATGGAAAATTCTTATCTTTACGACCCTAAAATGATGAACAATGCTTAATCAGGAAACCATTGACGCTGCTGTCAAGAATCTTTTCAGGGAAATCAAGTTCACGGAGGAGCCTTCGGGGCTTTACGATCCGCTCAGGTATATGATTTCGATCGGGGGAAAACGGATCCGCCCGACGCTTTGTTTGATCGCATATTCATTGTACAAGGATGAACTGACTCCGGAAATTCTGGAGCCGGCGGCTGGAATCGAGGTATTCCACAGCTTCACGCTCATCCACGATGACATTATGGACCGCTCGCCGCTGCGCAGGGGCGTGGACACAGTCTGGAAGAAGTGGAACTCCGACACGGCCATCCTTTCCGGCGACGTGATGTGCATCGACAGCTACGCCCGCATCGCCAAGGCACCTCACGCGGTCGTCACCGATGTAATGGAGCTATTCTCAAAAACCTCGGCGGAGGTGTGCGAAGGGCAGCAGTACGATATGGACTTCGAGCGCTTGCAGACAATCTCGATGGATGATTATATGAATATGATCGGTCTCAAGACGAGCGTCCTCATCGCCTGTGCGGCCAAGATGGGAGCCATCATAGCGGGTGCTCCGGAAAAGGATCGCGACTGCCTATACGACTATGGCTACAACCTCGGACTGGCCTTCCAGGTGGCCGATGACTATCTGGACGCCTACGGCGACGTGAAGGTCTTCGGAAAGCCTATCGGCGGGGACATCCTCAACGAGAAGAAGAGTTGGCTGACCGTCAGGGCTTTCGAGAAGGCAGACGAGAAAGTCAAGGCGGAGCTTCTGGAGGCGATGTCGATGACGGTTGAGAACGAGGAGGATAAAGCGGTGAAGATCAGCCGTGTCAAAGACATCTACAACGCCCTCAATGTCGGCGAGGACGCCAAGAAGGCCATCATCGAACTGACTGAAAAGGCGTTGGACTGCGTTCGAGGCATCTGCGACGGTGAGAGGCTTGAGATGCTCCGCGATTTTGCGGATCGCCTTGTCGGACGCACTAAGTAAGACTTTCCTACTTCAAAAATCCGAGAAGATACTCTTCCATCACCTTGTATCCCTCAAGGGTTGGATGGACTGTGTCCTTTGAATATTCCGGACGGATCTTGCCATCCTCGCCTGACAGCAGGGTGAAGTAATCAACATACTTCAGATGCTGTTCTTTCGCATAGGCTTTAAGCAGTTCGTTGAACTGAAGAACCTTTTCGTAGCAGTCGGTCACGGATGGCCTCCAACGGAGCGAATAGGACGGAAGGAGCGAGCATAGAACCGGCTTTATCTTGTTGGCTCTCGCGATGTCACACATAGACTTGATGCTTCCGACAGCGGTCTCTACATCAATTGCGTGTCCGTCATTGAGAGCGATATCGTTGATTCCGCAAAGAATGACGACATACTTTGGATGCAGATTGACGACATCCGACCTCATCCTCACCAGAATCTGAGAAGTGGTCTGACCGCTGATTCCTCGGCCGACAAGGTTGTTGTCCGAGAAGAATGCCGGATCCTGCCTGGCCCAGCCTTCCGTGATGGAATCTCCGAACAGCACTGCTTTCGGCTTGACGGTCACAGAGGCGTTTGCCTCCGCATAGGTTCCGAATCTCGCCCAGTCCGCGTTCTGTGCGCTCAATGGAATGGCCACCAACACGACAGCCATCGAAAGGATAATGTGCCTGATTGACATATTCATTAATATTTTAGCATTACATTATTGAGAATCAAGAAGTACCGTCCGAGCAGGAGCAACCTCCCATCCTCTTTGTAGTCCGTTTGTAGTCCGTGACCGCAAAGATACAATTTTTAGGAACTCTTTTGTATGTCCTAATAACTCTCCGGCAACGATATCGCCACAAATCGTCGCCAGAGAGTTATTTTGTATGAAACGCAACCAAAAGAAGCGCGGTTTTATTTCAATGAATATTCCACGACGAGGGCGGTGGAAGGGGGGACGATGGTGGAGTCGGAGAGCTGGACGGGGGCGCCGGTGAGGACGTTGCGGCCGGTGGTCAGGTCGGAGGCGATC
>CAVCRL010000365.1:0-2165 GCA_963604455.1 Lachnospiraceae bacterium
AGTCCACATTCGCGAGAGCGTCCAGCTCGGTCATCACGATGTCGATGTTGTCCGTTCCTATTCCGGTTGACAACACGGTGACTCTCTTTCCGTTATGCTTGCCGGTCGTGGAGACGAACTCCCTTGACTGGTGGCGGAACTCGATGTCGGTGAGGAATCCGGCGACCATATCCACTCTTCCCGGGTCGCCGACAAGGATGACGATGTCAGCCAGCTCTTCCGGTTTCAGATGGATGTGGAACGCCGAGCCGTCATCGTTGATGATTAATTCAGATTCTGCTATTCTCATAATATGAATTTTAATGTTTAACCCGCCAAATATAAGAATATTCAACGGAATTAACTATTTTTGTGAAATATGTGGCAGAGACTTCAAACTTTATACCTGTGTATCGCCACAGGTCTGATAGCGGCGCTTTTCTTCAGCGTCAAGGCGTTTACCTTAGGTCCCGGCGGAGTTCATTCCGTCGAGTTGACCTACGTTAAGTACACTCCTTACCTTATCCTTTTGATCCTGATCGCCATCCTTCAGTTGCTGGCGGTGTTCACGTTCAACGCGCGTGTCTTCCAGATGCGCACAGCAGTGCTTTCCGCCATCCTGATGATAGCCCTTCAGGCCTGGATCGGTGTGGATTATTTCACGGCTGACAAGGAGTTGATATTCAAGTTCACGGCGGTTTTCCCGCTTGTGGCGGCTATCCTGAATTTCATCGCAGCGAGGCTCATTCTCAGGGACCAGCTGCTTGTGGAGAGCGTCTCGCACCTCCGCTCCCGGAAGAAGAATCATAAGATCTAAGGCACCGGATCATAACCGCTGCCGCCCCACGGGTTGCAGCGGAGGATTCTCCAGACGGTCAGGAACAATCCCTTGACCGGCCCCCACTTCTTGAACGCCTCGATGGCGTAGGTCGAACACGACGGCTCGAAACGGCACATCTTGGGAATATATGGCCCAATGCAGGTGCGGTAGAACCAAATCAGGGCGAGGAATGGCGCGATGCACACCTTCCTTACCCGTTGCCTCCAGACAGGAATATTCCCGCTAGGCTTCATATCCCGCGAGTTTTTGAAGGACCGCGCCGACCTGCTCCCGCAAAGCTGAATATTCCAATACATCCTTTGTATTATAAAGGAACAGTATTGAATATCCTTTCGGAGGCAGGATGTCCTTCTGGGTCCTGTAGGCCTCACGTAGTCTGCGTTTTAGCAGATTGCGCTTCACCGCCCTTTTGAAGAGGCGTTTGGGAACGGACACTATGATATTATTCGCCTCTTCGTCGCTTGAAGAGGCTGTGTCTTTCAGAAAACAGTATTTGAGACCGCCGGGCGTGAAGCCCCAGCGGCCCCTTGACATCAGAGCCGAAATCTTCGACTTCCCGTGAAGCCGCTCGGATTTCGGTAGAGTGAACATTTCTGTAACTATTTCTGTGCGTTGAGGTAAAGCTCGATCGCGCGGGCCACGGACGGAGCCTCCGGAGTCGGAGCCTGGATCTCGATCTTGAGACCGGCCTCCTCCATCGCCTTCACGATGGATTTCCCGTAGGCCACGAACTTGATGTCTCCCTGCTGGAACTCCGGGAAGTTCTCGTAGAGGGACTTGATGTCGTAAGGATTGTAGAAGACTATCATATCGTAGTCCGGAAGGTTCAGATCCTTCAGGTCCTGAGGCACGGACTTGACGAACACAGCTGTCTTGTAATCAAGTTTCTGCGCCTCCATAAGATTCGTCAGCGGAGAACTGTTGCTTGAGTCGGACTGGGTCACAAGGAACTTCTCTCCCTTGTGCTTGGTCCCGATCTGCTCGATGATGGACTCGGGAGTCCCGTTGCCGAAGAATATCTTGCGCTTGCGGTAAACGATGTGCTTCTGAAGGTACATCGCCACGGCCTCTGTCGTGCAGAAATACTTCATCGTCTCCGGAACCTTGACCCTCAGCTCATCACACAGGCCATAGAACGCGTCAATAGTATGGCGGGACGAGAAAATGATTGCGGTGTAATCCAGAATGTTTATCCTCTGCGCCCTGAACTCTCTGGAAGAGAGGGGCTCGATGAGAAAGAACTGCTTGAATGTGATGTCAACGCCGAATTTCTCTTTCAGAGCGACGTAAGGTGCGTCATTCAGAGGTGCGCGCTGTGAGATCAAAATCTTCTTTATTGCCATAT
>CAVCRL010000366.1:0-2155 GCA_963604455.1 Lachnospiraceae bacterium
GGACAACTCTTCGGCGGGGGTGTCGAAAAGGAAATCGCCGGTGAAATCGAGGCGGTCGATGAGGCCGTGGTCTATGCGGAGATTGGCTTCGATGTTGCCGCAGGCCAGCTTGGCCTTGCAGCGGAAATCGGCCTCGTGGGAGTGGCCGTAGATGAAATCCCAAGTGGAGAACTTCTCGTCGGCCTGCTTCCGGACCTCAGCGATCTGCTCGGCGGAAAGAGACATCTGGCCGTCACCGGCGGAAAGAATCTCCTGAAGCTTGGCCTGGAGTTCATCCAAGGAACTGAACTGAGGGAGATATTCCTTCAGGTTGGCCACACGGCTCTTGACTGAGGATATTCCTTTGGCCTGCATCTTCGATGTAGGAGTGTCGAGCACCTTAATAAGGGTGTCAAGGTCAACGTTGTACATCAGTGTGCCGTGGATAATCTCCTGATTGTGGGAGACACGGCGAGCGTAACCGGAGACCTTTCTTCCTTCCACGAATATGTCGTTGCGGCCTGTCAGCTCGGCAGGTACGCCAAGGCTGCGCAGAGCGTCCACCATCGGCTGTGGGGACGGATTCTTGCCTATGATCGTGTAGTTCATATTCTGGAGATCGTGATAAACTGCTCCGCCTCCGGTCACCCGGCGGGCAAGCGTTATGCCGTGCGAATTGAGATAGTCCAGATTCACCTCGCTGTAGGCGTTCTGGTTCAGGCCGATGATCACAGCCGGACGGTTCCTCCAGAGAAAGAAATACGGTTCCTCGGACGGGATGTTCTCAAGGCAATATTCATCAAACGCAAGGTTGAAATACGGGTCGGTGGAGTTATTTATCAGATACTTCATATTCGATTACGGGTAGGATATATTTCTTGATCTCAGGATAATTCGGCAGGTGGGTTCCGGGGTAGGAACGCGACCGGCCGGGGTAATAAGTCTCAAACTCGTCCTTGCAGTTGACCATCTCGTCACGGTCGGCGAACATTCCGGTGGTCAATGAGATTTCCTCGGCGGCAAGTCCATCAAACTCAACGTTTTCCAAACGAGCATATTCATCACACAGAGCGTCGGTGACGGTGAACGTCAAGGCTCCGTCGCGGCGTGGGGAAAGATATTCACGCTCCCCTATCATCGTGCGCAGGAGGCGGGAGATGTGGAAGTCCGGGTTGACAAGGATCTTCCGGTAGCCACGGAGTTTCTGCGCCCAGAATCCGCCGAGGGACAGGCCGACGATGAGGTCAGGTCGCTCGTCCCGGCATATTCCCTCAAGAAGGTTCAATGCCTCGCAGGGTTCGATGGGCACATCCGGAGCGATGACTTCGCTTCCCTTCAGAAGAATCCGAAGGGAGGAGGCCATCTTGTAGGCTCCGGAGGACGCAAGTCCGTGGATGAAAAGGACTTTCATCGGGAATTAGTCCTTGTGGCTCTCAAGGATCAGATCTCCGAGTTCCTTGAGGTCGCGGACGATGAAATCCGCCGGATAGTGCTCTGGATGAGGGTTCACGCGGGCATCCTCCGCCACCTTCAGAGCGGTCTCAAGGGTCGTCTCACCGGAAAGCACCAGCACGCTGACGGCACCGGCGTTGTGGCCCATAGCGATGTCTGTGTAGATTCTGTCGCCGACCATCGCGATCTCGTCGGCCTGCAGACCGTTGCGGTCACGGATTCCGTCGAGCATCGTAGGATCCGGCTTGCCCATCACCTTGTCCGGCTTTCTGCCGGATGCCGCCTCGATGCACTTCTGAAGCGAGCCGCAGTCCACAAGGATGGTTCTGGCATCGGTCGGGCAGACCCAGTCCGGGTTCGTCGCCATGTAAGGGATGCCCTGCTTGGCCCACCAGGTGGCGCGGCAGAGGCGTGAATATACCAGCGTGGTGTCGAAGGCCACGATCAGCATATCCGGAACGTCATCAGGATCGTCGGCGCAGGAGATGAACCCGGCCTTCTCGAACTGGCCGATCATACTCGGAGTTCCCAACATAAAGAGTTTCTTCACGTTAGGGTAATTCTTCTTGATGTAGTCGATTGTCGCGATAGGGGTCGTGTACATATTCCCCTCATCGGCAGGGATTCCCATCCCAGCGAGTTTCTTGAGGTAATCCTCCACTGACTTCGTCGGATTGTTCGTCAGGAATGAATATCCGACACCGTTCCTCTTCATCGTGTCGAG
>CAVCRL010000367.1:0-2137 GCA_963604455.1 Lachnospiraceae bacterium
AGCCTCTCCAGAATGCCGTGAACACGTTGAAGACCCTCCGTATGAAGTCCGGCAGACAGGTGGGCATAATCAGCCACATCGAGGAGCTTCAGGAGAAGATCCCGGTCCGCATAGAAGTCAGCCAGAACGAGCGCACGGCCACGAGCACCGTGACAGTGGTCTCCTGACCAATGTTTTTTTCAAAAGTTGGAAGGAATATGCCAGTCAGCAAGAATGCAATGGCAAGGTACCATCGTCTGGACGCTTGCCTGAAAGACAGGAACAATAAGTACTACATTGAGGATTTGATCCGGGAATGCTTCCTCGCCCGTGTCCGTAAAATCCTCGAAAGGAATGAATGATTTTAATCGTCAGAAAGTAAGCATCTTGCATCTGTAGGTGTAAGATGCTTTGTAGGCTTTTTTCAATTCTTCGGACAAGAAAGACCTGTCGATCAGTTGAATGGCTTTGCGAGCCGGGGAAGAGAATCTCTCCAATTCCTTGGTGATCACCTTCTCCGGAAGTCCTATTCTTCTCCCGAACTCGGTGAAGTCATCATGACCTATGTTATGGGTGTCCGACATATTCATACCCTCCTTGAATAAGCCCTTGTCCAATGCGAATATGCGAGGCTCCCGGAGTTGCAGCGATGTGTTGACAAGGTCGTAGGCAGGGGAGAGTCTATATTCCCCATTCCTTTCGATGAGAGAGAAATTTTTCAGGTGGGCATCATCGTTAAGCGTCACAAAGTTGAAAAGGATATCTATGTAGAAGCGCCTTATGTCGACAAGAGAAGCTTTTACATATTGGCGTATCAATTCAGCGCACTCCTCATAACTTGCCTTGGTGTACTTATAATTGGTGCCACCATTGTCTTTGCTGTAGCCGAGAAGTGTCGCGAAATCTTCCTGTTTGTACTTCCCGTGTGAATGGACATCAAACCTTTTTGTGAGATATGCCGGAGTCCCATCCTCGAAGAAACAAAGCCCGTTGGCGGCCGTCTCGATTCCATAGACCTGCGAAGCGATCTGCATTGTAACGTGCTCATTGGCATTGCAGTAGTCCTTGTTTATTATGTGGTATCCGGTCGGGCGCGGTTTCAAGATAAATGTCCCTTGCTCGTTCTCGTTGCTGTACCGCAGCCTGCCATCTTCACCAGCCACAACAGAAAACTTCGCCTGAACTCCTGAAAGTGAGATGCGACCAGCGTTTTTGATGGCAATATCTCCATCGCCGGACTCGTCTTCGGGGCTTGCTCCCGCGAATATGTGTGAGATTTTTCTTCCATCGAAAAGAGATCTTATGGCCGATGGTGAATATGTGTCAAACCCCTCTTCGAGTGTTGACGGACAGATGTTTAATTTGTTCATTACTCGATGGCTTTGACTGTTATGGCTCCTATAGTGTCAAACGAACAGGTCGCCAGCATTATTCCGAAGTCATCCTCCGGATCTATTCTAAGAAGCTGTGACTGCAGCTGCCTGTTCTCTCCTTCGGAAAGCATATTCGCAAAGGCCGGGAAGAGGTATTTTGAGTGATAAGGCTCATTCCGGAGCGGTAGCGTAAGGCTCACCGGTTCGGCATTCTCTCCAAGGAGATACGCTCTGTCGTATGTGAATGAATATTCCTTGCTGTCATTCTCCAAAAGTGTCCCGCACTTGATTCCGTGCAGATAAATCTCGCAAAGTCTCATAATATCATCCCTTTAATTTCATCTCCATTTCAAGCCCAAGCACCTCGCAGATTGACAGGTAAGTGGAGATTTTCGGGTCTCCTTGCCCTCTCTCCACCGCCACGACAGTGTTGATGCTGATCCCTGCAAGATCCGCAAGCTCGGTCTGGGTTATGTCAAGCACCTTCCGCCGTTCTTTTATTTGAGAACCAATCCTTTTCATTTTCGCAATATATTGGTATTATTCGGCAATAATAGCGATTATTTGCTGGAAACGCAAACGAAATCGTACCGCAGTGTGAATTTTGGCGAAATATGCAAGGTTGCTTGTTGATTTATCAGTACCGCTCACGGAACAATGTTTCGTTTTCTTCTTAACCTGACAGATGCACCGTTATTCCGAATGGGTTAGGCTGGATTGAGTTGAGGTTAAAAATGCGCCGATTGCTAAATTGCTTATAGTTAAAGAAATATGTAATACTGGCA
>CAVCRL010000368.1:0-2131 GCA_963604455.1 Lachnospiraceae bacterium
ATTCCCCAGACCCCTTGCGTCGCTACGCTCCGAGTTTATTGCTCTATTTTTTTTACTAATATTATAAAGGCGTCTTTTAATA
Organism: Lachnospiraceae bacterium; assembly: GCA_963604455.1. Lineage (GTDB taxonomy): Bacteria > Bacteroidota > Bacteroidia > Bacteroidales > UBA932 > Cryptobacteroides. The sequence goes on from CAVCRL010000368.1 coordinate 83, forward strand.
AAATTATTTGTGGATATGGATGTTCAGAAATTATATTCAGCATTTTTGGAATGCGGAAAAGTGACGACGGACAGCCGTGCCATCAGCGGCGGCGAGATGTTCTTCGGACTGAAAGGCGAGAATTTCGATGGTAATGAATATGCTCTCAAAGCTCTTGAGGCAGGGGCACGTTATGCCGTGGTGGATGAAGGCTCGGCCGCGGCTGCTTCAGGAGATTCTCGTCTTATTATCGTACCAGACACGCTGGAGGCCTTGCAGTCTCTCGCGCGTCATCACAGAGAGAACACTTTCGTGAATGGTAAACGTCTGACTGTGATAGGACTGACCGGAACCAACGGCAAGACCACCACCAAGGAACTGATCACGAGAGTGTTGTCCGTGAAGTACAATGTAACGTCCACGCAAGGCAACCTGAACAATGACATCGGAGTGCCTCTGTCTGTCCTGAACATCAATTCCGAGACGCAGCTTGCTGTCATTGAGATGGGGGCGAACCATCCGGATGACATCGAGAAACTGGTAAAGGTCTGCGAGCCGGACTATGGCCTGATCACGAATGTCGGCAAGGCGCACCTGCTTGGGTTTGGCAGTTTTGAGGGCGTGAAGAAGGCCAAGGGAAAGTTGTACGACTATATTTCCGAGCACGGAGGAAGCATATTCCTGAATGCTGATGATGAGAATCTGGCCGCTATGGCCGCCGAGCGTAAGGGGTTGAATGTCATTGAATATGGCATAGGTTATTGGAACGCTATGGTTCTGCCGTCCGATGTGGACCATCCTTTTGTCCGGATGGCCATTCCTGACTCGGTCGCTGAGCCTGTCGAAGCGACAGAAAGCACAGAAAACCTGCTGTGCCTCGAAACCCACCTGGCCGGTGCGTACAATGCCAACAACATAGCAGCAGCCATCGCTGTAGGCCTCCATTTCGGAGTCTCTCTCGAGGACGCCATTCAGGCCGTGAGTGAATATATTCCTAAAAACAACCGCTCGCAGTTGGAAAAGACCGAGCGTAACCTCTTGATTGAGGACGCGTACAACGCCAATCCTACGAGTATGGCCGCCGCGTTGGAGAATCTGGCGACGGTTCAGGCTCCGCAGAAGGCCGCTATGTTGGGAGATATGCGTGAATTAGGCGAAGAGTCTGTCGCCGAGCATATTGCCATATTAAAAAAATTGGCATTGATGGATTTGGATCTCGTCTGCCTTGTTGGTGAAGAGTTCCGTAAGGCACTTGGAACGGTCCCTGAGCCTGCCGAAGGGCCGTTGGTTCGACAATGCTCACCAACCATCGAAGTGACCTCAAACACGAAATGGTTCCCGACCTCCGATGACCTTGCGACTTGGCTGAAAGAGAACCCGATCACCAACCACACGATCCTAATCAAAGGCTCCCGCGGGATCCGGATGGAGAAGATTTTGTCAGAGTTATAGGGAATCTCCTTTCGTCAAAAATCATAGTAAGTCCCGTGGCAGGAACTTTGTCGATGCGAGTCTGGATGACATATCTGGCAAGCATTCCGACAAAGTAACCTATTGTCAGTCCGACGATTGTCCCGACAATCACATCGCCGAGATAATGCTTCCCGACGAATATCCTGCTGACCGCCACCAACGCCGCCCACGTCAACGCGAACTTGTAGAATCCGTTGTACGTGTGTGTCCGGTCATTCCTGAACCCGATGATCAGGCACATAGCCAGAGCGAATGCGTTCGCGGCGTGTGCCGAGAAGAACCCGAAGAACCCTCCGCGTCCTTCCAGCACGTTCAGCCCTCCGAGGAGCATCCTTGCGCTGTAACTTGGTCTCAGTCTATCAACCGAATGTTTTACGATCGTGGAGAACTGGTCGCACAACCCGAATGCTATTCCGACAGAAACCAGTACCACCAAGGCTCTTTTCCATCCAAGCCTCCTGAACAAGAAATATGCGCAGATCGCATACGCCGGAATCCAAACCGTCTTGTCCGACATCAGCATCCAAAGTTGGTCCGTCGCCGGTGTGCTGAAACTGTTCAGGAACAGGGTGGCGTCCTGATCGATCCGATGCAGGA
>CAVCRL010000369.1:0-2126 GCA_963604455.1 Lachnospiraceae bacterium
CCATACACAGATGGGAATGAATGACCCGAAGCTTTTGAGGCTGAATAAATTGAAAGGCGAGCTTCATAACCTGAAGGCCCCGCAGCTTTTCGAGGCCAGCAAGAAAGAGCAGGCTCAGTACGACAAGAAGATCAAGGATTTGAAGTCACGAATATCCCGTCTTCAGGACGAGGTGGATGCCATCCGCGACAACCGCCTGTTCATTGATGCCTTTGAGTGGCGCATCGAGTTCCCTGAGGTTCTTGATGAATATGGCCGCTTCATCGGTTTCGACTGCGTTGTCGGCAACCCTCCGTACATCCAACTTCAAAAGATGGGGGAGGCCGCCGATGCCCTTGCCAAGATGGAATATGCCACCTATGAGCGCACAGGTGACATCTATTGCTTGTTCTACGAGCTTGGCTGGCAGCTGCTTAGACCGTCTGGCCTCCTGTGCTTCATCACCTCGAACAAATGGATGCGCGCGGGTTACGGTGAGAACACCAGGTCTTTCCTTTCCGACAAGACCAATCCTCGCCTCCTGGTGGACTTCTCCGGAGTGAAGGTCTTCGACAGCGCCACCGTGGACACCAACATTCTCCTCTTCGAAAAGTCCACGAACACCCACGACACCTTCTGCGCCGTCACCTCCTCCCAGCCTCGTGATGTCATCAACAATCTGGGCGTTTATGTGCAGCAACAGGGCACAACCTGCGGATTCTCCGGCTCCGATGCTTGGGTTGTCCTGAGCCCCATCGAGCAGAGCATCAAGCGAAAGATCGAAAGTGTCGGGAAACCGCTGAGGGACTGGGATATAAATATCTTCAGAGGAGTTCTTACCGGTTACAACGATGCCTTCATAATCACAACCAAAAGGCGCAACGAGATCCTTTCAAACTGTAAGTCCGAGGAAGAGCGCCAAAGAACTGAGTCGATAATTAGGCCAATTTTAAGAGGCCGTGACATCAAGCGCTACTCCTACGACTGGGCCGGACTGTGGCTGATTGCCACTTTCCCATCTAAACACTACGACATCGAGCTGTACCCAGCAGTCAAGCAGCACCTACTCTCTTTTGGGAAAGAGCGCTTGGAACAGTCAGGAAAGGAATATCTCATCAATGGAGAAAAGGTGAAGGCCCGTAAGAAAACCAATAACCAATGGTTTGAAACCCAAGATAGTATCAGTTATTCGGACGACTTTTCTCAGCCGAAAATAATGTGGGGAGAAATCTCTGACAGAAGCAAATTTGCCTATGATGCGAATAGGCATTTTATACCTGAAGCGACAACGTTTTTGATGTCAGGAAAGAATCTGCCTTATCTTCTATGCGTCTTGAATTCGCCTCTCTCCGAATGGTTCTTCTCCAAATTGGGAACAACAACCGGTGTCGGCACTGTAAGGTGGAAGAAATATACAATTGAAGAGCTGCTGATTCCTAAAGCCGAAGAATATGTAGTAGATCAAATTGAATGTTTGGTTGAGAATTATCTGAACAAGGAATGTTCGCTTGATGAACTTTCTTCTAGTGCCAATCATTTGCTGTATAAAGCCGTGAATCTTTCCGAAACTGAGATCTCTTATATTGAGAACTACTATTCTCCTTTGTTATAGGAACGAGCAAAGGGAAGTTCATATATATATGATGCATAGAATGATGCGTTTCTCGCACCAAATCTTGGTATGTTTTATATGTATAACCGGATGTTCCGCGCACAGTTGCAACCTGGTAAAATCAGTCATCACCAAGGAAATACTTCCCGATCATATTCTTCAGTTCGTATTCCGTGATATTCGTAATACCCGTATTCACGATTTCAGCATATTCAGAAGTTTTTGAGCGAATGACGCGCTTCATCTGCCTGCCATCAATTTTCGCAAGCAGGTGAAGGTTGCCTCGGTAGGCCTGCTCAATCTTGGCATCTTCAATCCGGTGGCCATTCATTTCAAAAGAGGTATTCTGCCTTTTGGCCAGTTCCCAGTCCTCAAGGTGACTTGTCAGGCACCTTTCAACCAAGCCGATCCATTTCTCTTGCACACCGGACTCTTCAGCGAATTGCCGGAATCGTGCGACAGCGTCAGAAACCTCTTTAATGATCATCTCTGCCTTGCGTATTCCATTTTCCTTCGCAAGATTCCTGACATCTTC
>CAVCRL010000370.1:0-2125 GCA_963604455.1 Lachnospiraceae bacterium
CCCTTGCCGCGTATGATTTCAGCCAGATCCTTCTGGATCTCTCTGGCAACCTTGAGCTGCCTTGTGCTTGCCGGCTTCTCCATATTAGAGAACGTTGATTATGAAGTAGTTCTTCTTGCCTTTCTGGGCGAGGATGTACTTCCCGTCCACGATGTCCTTCTCGGAGATCTCGTACTCGATGTCGGACACCTTGTCCTTGTTGATGCTCACACCGTTGCCCTGAACCATCTTTCTGGCCTCTCCCTTTGATGGGAAGACCTGGGTCTTCACGGCGAGGAAGTCAAGGATGTTGCAAGGAAGGTCGGCTTTCTGAATATCAAAGGTCGGCACGCCGCTGAACACGGCGAGGAACGTCTTCTCGTCCAGTTTCCTCAGCTCGTCCGAAGTCGAGTTGCCGAACAGCATCTTGGACGCGGAGACCGCGTTGGCATATTCATCGGCCCCGTGGATCATTGTGGTAAGCTCCTTGGCGAGAAGCTGTTGGAGCGTCCTGCGGCCAGGGTCCTGACGGTGCTCCTCGATGGCGGCGTCGATGGTCTCCTTGTCAAGAAGGGTGAATATCTTGATGTATCTCTCAGCGTCCTCGTCGCTTACGTTCAGCCAGAACTGGTAGAACTCGTAAGGGGAGGTCTTCTCCGGGTCGAGCCAGATGTTGCCTTTCTCCGTCTTTCCGAACTTGGTTCCGTCGGCCTTGCGGATCAGTGGGCAGGTGAGGGCGAACGCGTCGGTCTTGCCGAGCATCCTGCGGATGAGCTCCGTTCCGGTTGTGATGTTGCCCCACTGGTCGCTTCCGCCGAGCTGGAGACGGCAGCCCTTGTTCTCGTAGAGCCAGAGGTAGTCGTAGCCCTGGAGCAGCTGGTAGCTGAACTCGGTGAAGGACATTCCCTCGCGTGACTCGCTGGAAAGACGCTTCTTCACGGAGTCCTTGGCCATCATATAGTTCACGGTGATGTGCTTGCCCACGTCACGGATGAAGTTCAGGAAAGAGTAGTTCTTCATCCAGTCGTAGTTGTTCACGAGCTCCGCCTTGTTAGGCGCGTCGGAGTCGAAGTCAAGGATCCTTGACAGCTGCTTCTTGATGCCCGCGATGTTGTGCTGGAGGGTCTCCTCATCCAGAAGGTTCCTTTCCTGGGACTTCATCGAAGGGTCTCCGATCATTCCTGTAGCTCCTCCGATCAGGGCGATAGGCTTGTGCCCGCACTGCTGGAAGTGCTTCAGGATCATAATGCTGACAAGGTGACCGATGTGCAGGGAGTCAGCAGTCGGGTCGATTCCGACGTAAGCGGCCTGAGGGCCTTCCATAAGTTTTTCCTCTGTTCCAGGCATTATGTCCTGGATCATTCCTCTCCATTTGAGTTCCTCTACGAAATTCTTCATTATATGATTCGTTTTTATTTTCAACCTTTGCGGTGTGATTTCGGGCGTTTCCTCATTTTCACACCAAATTTGTGCAAAGTTAGGCAAAAATAACGTAAATTTGCAGGCTGGAAACGAAATTAACAGTTTAAAGATTAACGAATATGAGAAAGAAAATCGTTGCCGGAAACTGGAAGATGAACACAACTCTCCAGGAAGGCGTTGAACTTGCGAAGGCTGTGGCCGCCAAGTCAGTTGAGACTCCAGAGAATGTAGGACTTATCGTAGCCCCTCCTTTCACTCATCTCGCATCCGTAGCCGAGGCTCTCAAAGGCTCAAAGGTTGAGCTTTCAGCCCAGAACTGCGCTGATCACGAGAAGGGAGCCTACACAGGCGAGGTCGCTGTGAATATGCTTACATCCGTCGGCTGCCAGTGGACCATCCTCGGACACTCAGAGAGAAGGCAGTACTACGGCGAGACTGACGAGAAGCTCGTCGAGAAGACAAAGCTCGCCCTCGCAGCCGGTCTTGGCGTGATCCTTTGCGTTGGTGAGAACCTTGAGCAGAGAGAGGCCGGGAAGCATTTCGAGGTCGTTACCGAGCAGATCAAGAACGTCCTCTACAACTTCACAGCTGAGGACATGGCCAAGATCATCGTGGCTTACGAGCCGGTTTGGGCCATCGGTACCGGAAAGACCGCTTCCGCCGAGCAGGCTGAGGAGATCCACGCATGCATCCGCAAGGTGCTTGCCGAGAAGTTCGGTGAGAC
>CAVCRL010000371.1:0-2117 GCA_963604455.1 Lachnospiraceae bacterium
CCTCTACCTTTGCGGCGAGGTTCTCGATATGGACTGCGACACCGGCGGCTACAACCTCCAATGCGCCTTCTCCACCGGCTACCTCGCCGGCGAATCAGCGGCGAAATCTCTGAATATTCCAGGACAGTATTAGGCTTCGATGAATACTCACCAACGAATGGCGCAAGCCTTCGCCGGTTTTTATCTGAACTCGATGTCGGGTGATTGACCAGATATATTCTTGCGTTTAGTGAACTTTAGGAATGCTTTCTCGCGGTTTCTTTCAAGCCTGTTCCTAAGTTTGTTCTCAGTGTTTTTGGCAAGAGACGGAAACCTGTTTCTGAGTGTTCTGAGGCGATTGCTGATGAACGCGTCAATGTGTCTGGATTTCTTGTCATCGTAGATTTCGTTGAAGCAGACCATTATTCCAGTCTCGACAGCGTTACCCAATTCATCGTTAAGGGAGGAGCCGAGCATCTTCATTGTTGAAGAAGTGTTTATGTACGAATTGACAAGGGGCGGAATATGTGTCCCGAGCCTCCTGACGGCATCCTTCAGGAGCCTGTAGTCTTTTCTTAGGTCGTTCTCCTTCAGGATCAGATCAAGAAGCAATGGGTTGTCGGACACTTCTATCGCATTGTATGGGGTCGCAAGGTTGTCCCTGTCGTGGAAATGTTTATTCAGAAAGTGTAAAATCAGATTTCTGGCTGTGGCGTTGTACGAAGGGTATATCGTCATCTTGCCGAGAAACCAGATGATTCCAGGGTGCTCCAGGATCACTGAGGTGATGCCGTCCCAAAGGTTGTCCAAGGTGAAGAGAGATTTGGCTCCGCCTTTCGAGCTTTGATATTCAGGAGCGACAAATGATCTTCCGAGTTCCATAACGTGGGGAAGATATTCATTTATGAAATCTTCGCTGTAGTGGTAAAGGTGCGATGATGTGATGTCCGGCTGGTGGTTCTCCTTGAGCCTGATGTCCGGTCCGAGAATGTACCGGTAGCCTCCGATGATGGCTTCGGTGTCAGGATCCCAGACTATCAGCTGCTTGTAGGGGTTCTCCATCGTGTCGTATCTGTCCAGGTCCATTGAGAGTCCGGAACAGGCCCCGGCCATCCTGTAAGTGGTTTCTCTGATGCGGCCTATTTCTTTCACGACATTCGGAGAGTCCTGCCACGTCACGATGTAGAGTTCGTTGCCTCCTTTGTTCGTGTCCCCGAGTTTTTTATCGGAAGTCAGTTCCTTCTTTATCAGTTTGATGTCAATAGGGTCAATTATTTTCTCCATATTCATTTCCGTTATTATCCTGCCAGTCAAGATTGTAGACAAATTCCCTTATCTTTTCAGCCCATTGATGAGGAGTGAGCGATCCGTTCAGCTCTGAAGGTGGCACAGGCCTGCCGAACACTACCTTGAATCGCTTGTGCCTTGCCCTGTATAGCTCGTCAGGAAGAAGCGCCATCCCGATGTTGAACTTAATTCCAAGCTTCTCCCGTATTGATTCCACACGGTAGAAACGCTTGGAGTTCTCTCCGAAGAACCTTACTGGCACGATCCATCTTCCTGTGGCGATGCTTTGACTTACGAATGACTTGCTCCATTTTGTGTCTTGAATATGCCCGTTCACCCTTCTGGAGCATTTTCCCGCAGGAAACACGAGAACATCGTCCTCGCTCTCATAGATTGCCTTGACCTGAGCCGGGAGGCTACGGCTCTGGCCACCCGTTTTGCTGACTGGTACGGACAACGGGGCTATCGGCCTGATGTTCATCAAGAAATCGTTGACGAGCAGTTTAGGTGGTTTATGTGTTCTTTCTCCGATGATTCCGAGCAATGCGATTCCGTCTACCCCTCCGAGCGGATGGTTAGATGCGAATGTCAGTCTGGCCTTGTCTGCGCCGGCAAGATTCCCCAGCCCTTTGACATCTATTTTAATGTCAAGATACTCAAGACATTTATGACAGAACTCCATTCCGTCATATCCCTGCGTCAGGAACCCGTTGATAAAGTCTTGATGAATGAACGTCTCCATCCATCTGACCAAGAACCGAGGGATTTTTTTTCCGGTTCTTTCGCTGATGATCTTGCCGATGTCAATTCTTGATTCAAAGCTGTCATTACTCATAACCACTTCTCTTTGC
>CAVCRL010000372.1:0-2085 GCA_963604455.1 Lachnospiraceae bacterium
GGTCACCTATCTCATCCATCAGCACGATGCAGTTCTTCATCATCATTCCGACAAGTCCAAGGGCTCCCACGATGGCGCAGAAGGTGAAGGTCTTGCCGCTGATGAGCATCGCACCTACTATTCCGACTCCCAGAAGAGGGATGCAGCACAGGATGATAAGCGGCTTGCGGTAGTCGCCGAACAGGAGGATCAGAATCGCGATGATCAGGATGATGGCGATCGGTACATTGGCGAACAGATACTTCATCGTCTGGTCGCTCGCTCCCTTCTCGCCCTGCCAAAGCACTGAATATCCTTCCGGTAGGTTGATCTGATCCACCTTCGTCTCAAGAGCCTTGCGGGCATTCTCGGTCTCGATTCCAGGCGCAGGAGAGCACATCACCTTTTGGGACCTCTGGCCGTTGTAGCGCGGCACCACAGGGGTTTCCCATTCGATGTCGATCCCGTCGCTGACCTGCTTGATCGGCTTGGTCCCGAGCATCGATTCGATGAGGTCGCCCTTCGCCAAGGTTCCGTTTCTCATTTTAAGCATATTTTCCTCCGTCAAGGCTCCGCCGACATCCGGAACGGTCTGCATAATCGGCACGTTCTCCAGATTGTCCATAATGCCGCCGTTGTCATCCAAGCACTTGATATAAATGGTGTTGCGCCTGTTGCCATCATAGTAGGCCGAGACAGGAAGGCCGCCGTTGGCCATCAGCATCGATATCGACACATCGCTACGGCTGACTCCCGCGCTGCGGGCCGCCGGCTGGTTGTATGCGACATCCAGGACAGGCACGTCAGGCTCACGGTCGGTTGTGATCAGGCAGATCTCCGGCATCGAGTTCATTATTGACTCGGCGGAATCGGCAAGATGCTGGAGGACAGCCGGATCCGGACCGGTGAACACAAGCTCGATCGGGTACTTCTTGTACATGATGTTGTAGCGCTTCAGCTTCACGTAAGCGTCAGGGTACATAGCCGTCAACTGCTCCTGAAGCCTGTCAACGCTCTTCTCAAGAGTCTTAGGATCAGCGAAATCGATGATCAGCTCGCCGTAGGACAAGGACGGGGTCGCGATGCTGCGCACCAGATTGTACCTTGCAGGCGTGCCACCCAATGAAGTGGTCACATCCTTGATTTCAGGCTGAGTCTGAAGCCACTCACGGATCTCTGTCAGGTCAGCCTCAACACGTGAAGGACTCGTTCCCTCCGGCAGTTTGTACTCCATATACAGCTGGCTGTAGGTCATATCCGGGAAGAATCCCTGCCTCATATACTTATATCCCCAGAAGGCACTTCCAATCAACGCAAGCGCGATCACGATGGAAGCAAACTTGTGCTTTATTGAATATGTCAGCGCCTTTCTCAGGAAGCGGTAAAGCCAACCATCGTACATTGACTTGCCGGTGTCAGCCTTCTCGTACTTGGCACCTTTGAGCATCTTGTCAGCCATAAGCGGCACGTGAACAAGGGCAAGAATCCAGCTAAGAAGCAGCGAGACAGCGAGCACGATGAACAAATCCCTGACATAGACTCCGGCTGAGTCAGGAGAAAGGAACACCGGGAGGAAGGACAGGATAGCTATCACGGTCGCTCCAAGAAGCGGCATAGCTGTCTTGCGACCTATCTCCGTCATAGCCTCACGGCGAGGTTTTCCGGTTTTCAGACCGACAAGGATACCGTCCGTGATCACGATGGCGTTGTCCACAAGCATACCCATAGCGAAGATGAAGGATGCCAGCGAAACCCTCTGCATAGTTCCGTCCATAAACCCGAGGAACAGGAACGAACCGATCACTATCACAACCAGACTGATTCCGATCATAAGTCCACTCCTGAAGCCCATAGTGATCATAAGGATGGCGATGACGATCAGCACGGACTCGATAAGGTTGATGGCGAATGTCGTCAGCGAGGATGTCACCTCGTCCGGCTGGAAGAAAACCTTGTGGCACTCGATGCCGACAGGAAGCCTTTCTGAGCCAAGTTGTTCCAAGCGCTTCTCCACCTGTTTTCCGACTTTCACGATGTCAGTTCCGGAACCAGCGGCGATGACCATACCGATGGCACGCTCGCCGTTATATTCCATAGAATTGCGCT
>CAVCRL010000373.1:0-2085 GCA_963604455.1 Lachnospiraceae bacterium
AGTTCTTGAACGTGGTGTCCTTCATATCCTTGAAGTCCTGAAGCTGGTCGAGGCTGGTCGTCCAGGTTGAATCCGGCCACGTGTGATGCATCTTGATATCCCACCCGCCTGTCACCTGAATCTCGTCCTGACCGTCAAGCGGAAGCTGTTTCCAAGCCGGAGCGCCGCCGCCCATCTTGTTGAACACGAACAGGTAAGTCTCGGAAGGGCCGAAGCGGAAATGCATTTTGCCGTCCTTGCCGACAGGGAGGACGAACCTCTTGCCGGAAGCCGGATCATAAAGCCAGGCGTGTTTCCCAGAGGTCACGGATTTCGGAAATATTATGTCCGTCTCACGGGCCTCGCTCATATGAGCGTTCATAAAGAGGAACATATCGCTGCCGTCGTCGGTGACATACTGGTTCTGAAGCAGGAACCTGTCCGGATTGCTGATCGTAAGAGTGTGAGGAAGATTGTACTTCTCCATCACGCCGGTGTACCATTCGAGATACTTCCCGTCAGCAGGTTTCTCAAGCAAAACGAAATTGTCGTTGTACTTCTCCTTCAAACGTGCTACGGTCTCGGTGATCTGTTTGTCACGAGCCTCGAAATCCTTGAGACCCAGTGACTTCTCAGGATATTTCCCGATGCAGAACACCCTTCCGCCACCTTTGATGAACTCCTCCAGTTTGGCCAAGGTCTCAGGCGTTGTGCTGGTCACCTCAACGATGAACAGAGTGCCATATTCCTTAGGCCCGTAGCAGAGCTTGCCGTTACGGACGGTAGCGTCCCGAAGGATGATCTCACTGACATAGTCCGCACCGCCACCGTTCTTATGAATGGCCTCCCAGATCAAGGAGGTGTAAGGAATATTCAAGGCTACTGGGAACGGCTCGGTCTGCACGCCCATCGTGCTCCACATATCGTAGTTGGCAGGGAGGATGGCGATGTCGGTGTACATATCAGCGTTCTGGAGCTGGCTTGCCAGTCTCGCGCGGTAGTCGTTCAGTTTGTTCACGTAAGGCCACCAAGTGTTCCTCTCGTTGTGGAAGGTTCCGTACTGGACCCAGCCAGGGAACTCGGCCTCAAGCGGAGAATAGTTGAACCCGTGCCATACCGAGTGTGTTGTGCCGGCCATCGCACTCATATCCGAACCGACCTTCAGGAACTCAAGGGATGTCGTGAACACCTTGTAAGTGTTGGTCATCTCCTCGGCGCTGACAACACGCTTTCCTGTAAGGTGGGCGGCAGACGAGACATATTTGTCGATCATCGTGTAGGCACGGCCGCGGCGGTAATCCTCGTCGCCCATCTCCTCTCCGATCCTGTGCTTGAGCCAGTTGGTCGTCCAGGACTCGCCTTCCGGAATGTCCTGGCCAAGGGAAGACTCCTCGATGAAGAATCCGTTTCCGTAGGCCTGGGAACGGGATTTGACACCCTTCTCCTTGCACCAGCTGAGGAATGTGTTCATATACCGCTCGTTGAGGAGCTCGGCCTTTGTGAGTTCGAAATCGAAACGCACACGGTTAACCTGGTCCTGGAACTTGTCGCCCTTCTTCGAGCCGTAGTCGAAGCTCTCCACATTGCCGAGTCTGCCGACCTTGAACATCGTGAACGGAAGCCAAGGCATCAGGTCGTAACCTCTGCGGGCCTTGAACTCCTCAGGGAAATCGCCCGTCCAGTTGCAGCCCTCAAGCTCCATACTGTCCACGAAGAAAGCCCTGAGATGCTTCGAGAGCGGTCCCAACTTGGCCTCGATCGTGTCGGTCATATTGTCAAGATAACGGCGCACAGCCTCGGCGTCCATATGGTTCAGGATCGAACCGGCGGCACCTGGAGCACCGTTGATCACACAAGCGAAGGAATCGTACTTCACCATAGCGTAGAACTGCCAGTTGCCCTTAGGCACATCCACAGTGATCACATCGCCTTCGATGTTGCTCGACAGGTCGATCGCCTCGCTGAGGTCGTTGATCGGGTCCGGAGCGAGATAGACAGAAACAAGTTCCGGAGTGCGGCTGGTGTTCACCTTCGTCACCCCGGGATCTATGTTCTTGAATATGTTGAACTTGGACATCTCGAACCTTTCGCCTCCCGTCACCTTCT
>CAVCRL010000374.1:0-2066 GCA_963604455.1 Lachnospiraceae bacterium
GTCGCCCTTTCCGTGCATCTGGAGGCCAAGACGGCGCATCTTTGCGAGGTGCTGGCCGAGGGCGGCGCCGAGATGTACGTCACCGGCAGCAACCCTCTTTCCACGCAGGATGATGTGGCCGCCGCCCTTGTGCACGAGGGGCTGAACGTCTTCGCTGTCCACGGGGCGACTCCCGAGGAATATGAGCACGGCATCAGACGTGTCATCGAGTGCGGTCCGAACATCATCATCGACGATGGGGGAGACCTTGTGACTATGATCCACGAGAACTATCCGGAACTGATCCCGAATGTCATCGGCGGCTGTGAGGAGACCACGACCGGAATCCTCCGCCTTGAGACGATGAACCGTGAAAGGAGGCTGAGATTCCCGATGATGCTCGTGAACAACGCCGCCTGCAAGCATTTCTTCGACAACCGTTACGGCACAGGCCAGTCCGTCTGGGACGGCATCAACAGGACCACCAACCTCATTGTGGCCGGGAAATATGTCGTTGTCGCCGGCTATGGCTGGTGCGGCAAGGGCGTGGCGATGAGAGCCAAGGGCCTTGGGGCGAAAGTGATTGTCACAGAGGTGGATCCGATCAAGGCGATGGAGGCTGTGATGGATGGATTTCAGGTCATGAGCATGGCACAGGCCGCTCCGGAAGGCGACATATTCGTTACCGTCACTGGCTGCGACGATGTCATCACCAAGGAGCATTTCCTTGCGATGAAGGACGGGGCGATCTGTTGCAACGCCGGGCACTTCGACTGCGAGGTGAACGTCGCTCAGCTCAAGGAACTTGCTGTGTCAGAGAAGCCTGCGAGGCAGAATATTCAGGAATATGATCTCCCTAACGGTCGTAAGGTTTACATCATAGCCGAAGGTAGGCTTGTCAACCTTGCCGCCGGGGACGGACATCCTGCGGAGATTATGGACATGTCGTTCGCCATCCAGGCCTTGAGTGCCAAGTATCTGGCGGACAACAGGATGGTTCTTGCAAGGGATCTTGGAGAGATGCTCCATTGCGTTCCTGAGTCCATTGACCGCGAGGTGGCTTTCAGAAAGTTGAAGGACTGGGGGATCACCATCGACACACTGACTCCTGCCCAGCATAAGTATCTTTACGGAGAATAATCACATTAATGGTTTTTAGAATAGGTTGGCTGTTTTGCTGACCTATTCATTATATTAAACAAATAATAATAACGCTATGAGCCTAATTCCTATCTACACCTGGACCAAAGGCATCCGTAACTTTGACCATAGAAGGAAGCAGTTTTCCAAGTTGCCATGGGCGCAGGGAGTCTTGTTGCTTTGCTGCGTTGTGGTGGCTATGCTTCTGGCCAATCTGCCGTTCACCAAAGAGTTTTACCATAACTTCCTGGAGACGGACATCTCGCTTAGATTCCAGAGTCCTGGCGGGGTGAACTTCCTGTTTCCTCACGGAATGACAGTCGAGAAGTTCATCAACGACATCCTTATGACGGTCTTTTTCTTCACTGTCGGTCTGGAGATCAGGCGCGAGATGAAGAACGGAGAGCTGTCCAGTGTGAAGAAGGCGATGATGCCGGTGATCGCGGCTTTCGGTGGAGTGGTGGCTCCTGCATTGATATTCACAGCCATCAACCACGGCTCGGCGGCCGCTTCCGGCTGGGGAATCCCTACCGCCACAGACATCGCTTTCGCCGTCGGCATCCTGTCCATTCTGGGTGATCGTGTGCCGGTGTCGCTGAAGGTCTTTCTGACCGCGCTGGCCATAGCGGATGACCTCATAGCCATTCTGGTCGTGGCCCTGTTCTACGGCGGCACGATCAACTTCGGGCTTCTGAGCATAGCGTTTGTGCTGATTGCTTTAGTGCTGCTGATGAATAAGTTAGGCGAGAAACGAGACTGGTTCTATTTGGTTCCGGCCATTGCGATCTGGTCGCTGTTCTACTATGCCGGCATACATTCCACGATGTCAGGCGTTGTGATGGCGTTCCTCGTGCCGATGACCCCAAGATTCAACGAGGCCTACTTCCACAGAAAGCGTCTCCAGTACATCCGCAGGCTTAATGAATATAATTCCATCCCGTCAACTT
>CAVCRL010000375.1:0-2050 GCA_963604455.1 Lachnospiraceae bacterium
GCGATGCGGTCAAGGCCTTGCTGGAGACGGGCGCGAGGGCAGGCGATGTTGATGCGCATAAAGCCGTCGAGACCGTACATCACGCCGGAGTTGATCCAGACCTTCTCATTGAGCAATAGGCTGTTCTCTATGTCGTTAGCGGACATATTCAAGGCGCTGACATCCACCCAGACAAGGTAGGTTCCTTCCAGTTTGCTGACAGGAAATTCCGGAAGGTTCTCCTCGAAAAACGACAGCAACGTGCGGTAATTCCCGTAAAGATATTCATTGAGTTCCTTGAGCCACGGCTCACCCTCGTTGTAGGCAGCCTGAAGCGCCAGCACACCGAAAGGATTCACCTCACACAACTCGTTGATATTAATTACTCTGTCGATGATTTTCTTCCAGTCAGGATTGTTGGTGATGATGTTGGATATTCCCAAACCGGCGATGTTGAACGACTTGCTTGGAGAGTTCATCGTGACGGTGTTGTCCTGGGCTGCCTGTGAAAGAGACGCCATCGGAGTGAAGTGATAGCCAGGCATTTCCAGTTCACAGTGGATCTCGTCGCTGATGACGATCACACCGTTCCTGCGGCAGATGTCGGCCACCCTCTCCAGATCCTCACGAGGCCAGACACGCCCGCAAGGGTTGTGAGGGTTGCAGAACAGCAGCACCTTGGCCATCGGATCAGCGGCACGTCTTTCAAGATCCTCGAAGTCAATGTACCAAGTGGCCTGATCGCCTTCCGTGTCGTAAATCAGTTTGTTGATCGAGAGTTCGCACAAATTGTTCTTCGCGGTGGAGAAGAAACAATTGTACGCCGGGCTTTGGATGATCATCTTCGGCAGTTCTCCGTGAGGGCCACGTCCACGGTTAGGCTTCTCGACAACCTCACCGTCCACAATCTCGTACTGTGTCAAAGCCTTGACAACCACAGACATCGCCGGCACGACTCCCGGAATGTAAAGATACCAGTCTTTCTCGGTGTGCCACCCCCTGCGTCGCTCCCACCAATTGATGGCAGCCTCATAGTACGAATCCGGCACATGGGTGTATCCGAAAATCTCCTGATCCACACGCCTCCTCAGCACATCGACAATCTCCGGAGCCACCTTGAAGTCCATATCAGCCACCCATAGCGGAATCACATCCTCTGAAATCGGCCCGACCGGACTCTCCGCATCCCATTTGACGCAGTTCGTGCCGCGTCTGACAGTCATCTCATCGAAATTATATTTTCCCATAATATTACAATTATCCAAATTCCTTTTCTGCCCTCTCTATCCTCTTGCCTGAAAACAAAGGCCATCTTTGTCTACACACAAACAAGCGATTTCCAAAGAACAGATTTTAAAGATAGCAAAAAACAATTAAATTTGCGATGATATGAAATTCTACGAATATATTTTCTTGGCTTCGATGCTTGCGGCAAGCATCTGTGGCTGCATTGGGAAAGGCAGCGAATTTGTCTCCTCAAACGAATGCGAACCACGATTTATGAATATACAAGCTCTTCCAGATGGAGGATATTCATTAATCTCCATCTCGCCGTTTGACGGAAGCCGTGACACACTGAGCATCAGCAAGCCGCTGAACCGGCTGATCGTGATGAGTACGTCCTACATCGGATTTCTGGATGCCATCGGGGCTGACTCTGTGATCGTCGGGGTGTCGGGCGGTGAATATGTCTGCGATTCATCAGTGACAGCTGACCTTGACAACGGAACCGTGGCGGACATCGGTTATGACGCAAGTCCTGACTACGAGAAGATTATGGCTTTGAAGCCGGACCTGCTCCTGACATATTCAGTTTCCCCTGTCAAATCGCAATTTCTTTCAAAACTGGAATCATTAGGAATCAAGGTCTTCATTGTCAACGAGCATCTTGAGACACATCCATTGGCCAGAGCGGCATACATCCGTCTTTTTGGAGCGTTAACCGGGAATATGGCCGCTGCGGACTCCGTTCTGAAAATCGTCTCGGAGAACTACATTTGTCTGCGTGATTCTATCCAAGGCATATCGAATGCAAACAACATCGAACAGAATTCCGGAAAAACAGGTTCGA
>CAVCRL010000376.1:0-2019 GCA_963604455.1 Lachnospiraceae bacterium
AAATCAATCCCGTACCTCGAATGCTCCGGAATCCCCGTCCCCACAGGCAGCACATTCACATCGAATATGATGTCACACGGCCGAACCCCGACCTTGGAAGTCAACAATGAATATGCCCGCCAGCAGATCTCCACCTTCCTGTCGTAAGTCGTAGCCTGTCCCTCCTCGTCAAATGCTATCACGATAATGGCCGCACCCAACGCCTTGATCTCCCGAGCTTTTTCAATGAATATTTCCTCTCCCTCTTTAAGTGATATGGAGTTCACGATACACTTTCCCTGGGCGTTCTTCAGCCCTGTCACCAACGTCTCCCAATGCGAGGAATCAATCATAATAGCGGCCTTGGCCACAGCCGGATCATTGGACACATAACGCAGAAACTTCTCCATCTCAAGCCTGGAATCCAGCATAGCGTCATCCATATTGATGTCGATGATGCTCGCCCCGTTCTCAATCTGACCTGCGGCGATCTGTAGCCCGGTCTCGTAGTCCCCGGCGGCTATCAGTTTCGCGAACTTGCGTGAGCCTGCCACATTGGTCCGCTCTCCGACATTCGTGAAGTTATTCTTCCTGTCAACCGCCACGCTTTCCAATCCACTGACATAGAGCACATCATCCGGTTCCGGAATCGCTCTCGGAGATATTCCTTTGACGGCCTCGGCAACTGCCTTGATGTGCTCAGGAGTCGTACCGCAGCATCCTCCCACAATATTCACAGACCCTGCCAGCGCCATTTTCCGCACGGACCCCGCCATCCGGGAAGGTGTCTCGTCATATTCACCCATCTCGTTAGGCAGTCCGGCGTTAGGGTAGCAGCTGACGGCGCAGGTGGCGAACGACGCGACCTCGGCGATCAGCGGAATCATCTCCTCCGCCCCCAGCGAGCAGTTGAGCCCGAACGACAGCGGCGAGCAGTGCTGGACAGAGCGGTAGAATGCCTCCATAGTCTGCCCCGTAAGCGTCCTCCCGCTGCGGTCACTCATTGACGCAGAAATCATTATGGGAATATCCGATGCTTCGGGAATATGTCCGATCGCATACAAGGCCGCCTTCGTGTTGAGGGCGTCAAAACAAGTCTCGAACAGCAGCAGATCCACTCCGCCCTTTACGAGTCCTCTGATCTGAACCTCGAACGCCTCCGTCATCTCGTCAAATGAATATGGACGGAAAACCGGGTCGTTGATGTTCTGGGCAAGGGACAAGGACTTGCTTGTCGGCCCGACGCTTCCGGCCACCCAAATCTTGCGTGGAGCCTCATCGGCGGCTTTGCGGGCTATCCGCGCGGCGGCCTCGGCCATCTGCCCGGCTTTGTCTGAGAGATTATATTCAGATTGCGAAATACTGTTGGCACTGAATGAGTTGGTCGTGATTATGTCAGCCCCCGCTTCAATATATTCATTGTGAATCTCACCGATCGTCTCGGGGTTGGTGAGGTTGAATGACTCGCTGTTGCCTTGAAGGCCCTTGCGCTGAAGCATCGTGCCCATCGCTCCGTCGAGGATGAGGATTCGTTTGGAAAGTTCGGTCCGGATGTCGTGCATACTGTCGCTATATTCCTAAAGTTTAGAAACACTCCCGCAGGATTCCTATGATGTTGGCGGACTTGCCCATCGTGTAGAAGTGAACCGCCGGAACTCCATTAGCCAGAAGGTCTTTGCATTGCGCTGTGGCCCATTCCTGTCCGATTTGATAGACCGCCTGCCTGTCATTCTCGTGGGCGGAGATCTCGCTTGTTAGCTCGAACGGAATGTCTATCGAGAAGGATTCCGGGAGCAGTCTCACTTGCTTTGGCGTGGAGATCGGCTTCAGTCCAGGGATGATCGGAACCGTGATCCCGGCGGCCCTGCACCTGTCTATGAATCTGTAGAAGACCTTGTTGTCGAAGAACATCTGGGTGGTGATGTAGTCGGCCCCGGCATCGACCTTGCGCTTGAGGTTAGCGATGTCCTCGTCCATATTCGCGGCCTCGAAATGCTTCTCGGGATAGCCTCCGACTCCGATTCTGAAAAAGCCCTCGCA
>CAVCRL010000377.1:0-2019 GCA_963604455.1 Lachnospiraceae bacterium
GCCCTGAGCACGGCCGCATTGCTGGAGGTTGAGTACCTTAAGAACAAATACAAGGAGGAGTAGGAATATGAGAGTTTTGATGTTTGGATGGGAGTTCCCTCCCCACATCGCCGGCGGACTCGGAACAGCCTGCTACGGAATCGTCAAGGGCTTGGCCTACAATGGAGTACAAACCCTGTTTGTGATGCCGTCCGCCTCCGGTGACGAGGACCAGAGTGCCGCGAGGATTATCAACGCCAGCGATGTCCCGGTTGAGTCGTTCGGCTCGACGGTGGACGAGTTCCTGGACAAGGTGAAGTTCGTGCGCATCGGCTCGAATATGATCCCATACGTGGATCCGGAGGAGTTCCACGAGATGGTCGAGTCCGAGCGCAGGCTCCAGAGCGAGAATCTGACCAAGTGCATCGGCACAAAGTTCCGTTTCTCAGGACGTTACGGCTCCAATCTTATGGAAGAGGTCGCCCACTATGCGATGGTCGGCGGAACGATCGCGATGGAACACAAGGATGAATTCGACATCATCCACGCCCACGACTGGCTGACCTATCTGGCCGGAATCGCGGCCAAGGAACTGACCGGCAAGCCGTTGGTTGTCCACGTGCACGCCACGTCATTCGACCGTGGCACCGAGGACCAGATCGACAGCCGTGTCTATGACATCGAGAAGAGGGGAATGATGGCCGCCGACAAGGTGATCGCCGTCAGTGACCTCACCAGAAATATTGTCATCAATAAGTACGGGATTGATCCTGAGAAGGTTGTTACCGTTCATAACGCCGTGGACTTCAGCGGCCGCGAGAACGTGAAGGTCGAGAGGGGAGTGCGCGACAAGGTCGTCACCTTCCTCGGACGAATCACTTTCCAGAAGGGTCCTGAATATTTCATCGAGGCCGCCGCGAAAGTCCTCAAGAGGACCAAGGGCGTGCGCTTCGTGATGGCCGGAAGCGGGGACATGATGAACCGCTGCATCCGTCACGTCGCCAAGTTGGGAATATCCGACCGTTTCCATTTCACCGGATTCCTGCGCGGGGCGGAGGTCCAGAAGATGTTCGCTATGTCGGACGTTTATATAATGCCTTCTGTGTCAGAGCCTTTTGGTATATCTCCGCTTGAGGCTATGCGCTCAAACGTGCCGGCGATCATCTCCAACCAGTCCGGAGCCGCCGAGGTTCTGAAATATGCCTTCAAGGTGGATTTCTGGGATGTGGACGCTATGGCTGACGACATCTATGCGTTGCTGAAGTACCCTGCCCTTGCCGATTTCGCGGCCAGGGAGGGCTACGAGGAGGTCAACCGCCTTAAATGGAACATCGCGACAGCGAAACTTAAGAATATTTACGAATCAGTTGTTAATAATAAATAAGGGAATATTATGAAAAAGAACATCTGTCTGTATTTTCAGGTTCATCAGCCTACGAGGCTGAGGCAGTACCGATTCTTCGACATCGGCAAGGATTCCCACTACTATGACGATTTCGCTGACAGGACCATCCTCCGCAGGATAGCCCAGCGATGCTATATTCCAATGAACAACCTCCTGCTGGACCTCATCAAACAGCACGGAGGCAACTTCAAGGTGACATTCTCGATCACCGGCTCCGCCCTGGAGCAGTTCGAGAGATACGCTCCGGAGGTGCTGGACAGTTTCCGCCAGCTGGCCCAGACCGGTTGCGTGGAGTTCCTCGGGGAGACATATTACCACTCCCTCGCCTCGCTCGCCAATTTCGGTGAGTTCAAGCATCAGGTGGAGAAGCATTCCGCGGCGATCGAGAAGTATTTCGGTGTGAAGCCGACGGCCTTCAGGAACACCGAGCTGATATATTCAGACTCAATCGGTAAGGATGTGTATGACCTCGGTTTCAAGGTGATGCTCGCTGAGGGTGCCCGTCATATTCTTGGATGGAAGAGTCCGGATTACATCTACACCGACAGCCAGCAGAAGCATCTGAAGTTGCTGCTGCGCAACTATTCGCTGAGCGACGACATCGCTTTCCGTTTCTCTGACAGGGGCTGGAAGGA
>CAVCRL010000378.1:0-2015 GCA_963604455.1 Lachnospiraceae bacterium
CCACATCATCCTGCCGCACGACCCTTCCGTTCACCCTGATCTCATTCACCGACGCGGGGTGCAGAACCATCCGCAACTGGTACTTTATCTCCTTGCACAACAGCAGCGCCCTGTCGGATTTCACACCTCCTGAAGTCGATCCGGCCATACCGCACCATATTCCCACGAACACCAGCATCGCCGACGGAAGCACCGGCCAGACGCTGTTGTCCGCTATGCTGAAACCCGTCGTGGAAGCAAAGCTTAGGATGTGGAAAGAGCCTGAGAGCAAAGCGTCACCCCAACTTCTCTCAATGCCGTGAACCTTCAGCGACATCGCCACAACCACGCTCGTCACAATCAGCGACCAAAGGTAAAACTTGAATATCTCGTTGCGGAACGGCTTGAGCGATCTGGTCGCGATGGCCACGAACACCATCCCGAAATGGATGGAGGACAGCAACATAAAGAACATCGTGATCAGATAGATCGGCACCGAATTATACGCCCCGATCGAAAGGTTCCGTGTGCTGAATCCACCTGTAGCCGTGACGCTCATAGCGTGGTTGATCGCGTCAAAAGGGCTCATCCCAGCCATCATATATAGCAGGAACGAGGCGACCGCCATTCCGAAATAAACGTATGTGAATATGTAAACTGTCTTGTTGGCCCCGGATCTGTATTCCCTCTTGGACAGCGATGACAGTTCCAGACTGGTCAGCCTCAACCTCATCTGAGACGAGCTCGGGATGATCAGCAATAGGAAGACCACGACTCCCAAACCACCGATGAAGTGCGTGGAGGACCGCCAGAAAAGCAGGCTGTTCGGCAACGCCTCTATGTTGTCCAGAATCGTGGAACCCGTTGTGGTGAATCCAGAAACACTTTCAAACCAAGCGTTTATGATCGTGAACGGCCCTCCCCAAAGCGCATACGGCAGCATTCCGAATATGAAAGACAGCAGCCAGGAGAGGGCGATGATCATATAGCCGTCCTTCAAGGTGATGGCGGCTGATTTTCTTACGAATATGAACGGGAATATTCCGACGGTGAAGGTGATTGTGAAGCTGATCA
Source organism: Lachnospiraceae bacterium (assembly GCA_963604455.1). Taxonomy (GTDB): domain Bacteria; phylum Bacteroidota; class Bacteroidia; order Bacteroidales; family UBA932; genus Cryptobacteroides. The sequence goes on from CAVCRL010000378.1 coordinate 1,054, forward strand.
GCAGGGCGGCAAGGGCGCTGTCGTTGCCGTTCGCCACCGAGACCAAGATGGACAGGAACATAAACAGCGCGCTGACGAGCAGAGCGTAGCCTACATTTCTGGATATCACCTTGACGTTCATTCGGATATTCTTTAATTATTGTTCTTGGCCGTGCCGGTCACTTCGGCAGGCTCAGTGACCGATGATGTCGCCCCAGTTCCCGACCCTTCGGTCGCAGCGGTCACTGAGCTTGTCGAAGCGACACCCGATGAAGCGACCTTCGCCCGAAGGTTCGCCACCCTCTTGCGCAGCATCTGGTTCTCCCCCGTCAGCTCCGTGATCCCGTCATTCAGCTCCGCCAACTGGTCATCCCCCTCGAAGGAGTATGAATATTTCTTGTTGAACGACCGGTAATTATTCAGCCCCGCCAACATCCTGTAAATTGGATTCACATAATAGACAAGAAGGAAGAAAAGCAGCATCAGCACAAGCAAAAGTCCCACTCCCACAGCCACAGCCCCTGGGATGATGCTCCTATAGAACCCCCTCTGGAATGTCAGCGAATTCTTCTTCAGATCATCATAGATCGCCCCGTTCAGCACATCGATGTAGTAGTTCAGCCTCTTGAACTTAGGTTGAAGCCTGTCGAAATACCAAGCCCTCGTGTCAATGAAGTCCGAGAGCAACACGTCTTTGAGTTCCAATGAAGTCAGCATATACGCTGAATAAGCATAGACCACCGAATCCGTCAGTGGCACCATCTTATCGGAAGTCAACGAGTTGCGAAGCGAATCGCAGTGTCCCATAAACTCCTTCTGGTGAAAGTCCGGAAGCGTGTTGACCGAATCGTCCCCGATCACCGTCAGCAGATCCAGATTGTACTTGTTCGTGACCTCGGACAGTTTCTGCGCGACATTGACGCTCCGGATGTTGTCCGCGATGAGATCCGACACATAGTTGCTCATCTTGTAGTACTCCATAA
>CAVCRL010000379.1:0-2014 GCA_963604455.1 Lachnospiraceae bacterium
ATCCGGAGCAGGAGTTCATCCACGTGAACACGCAGAACATCCTGTTCATCTGCGGTGGCGCTTTCGAGGGAATCGAACGCCGCATCGCCCAGAGGCTCAACACTCAGGTGATTGGTTTCGGTGCCGCCCAGAAGCAGGTCGTTGACAAAAATAATCTCTTGAAATATGTTGACGCTCAGGACTTGAGGGCTTATGGTCTCATCCCGGAGATCATCGGCCGTCTGCCTGTCATAACCTATCTTGACGCTCTTGACCGGGAGGCTTTGCTCCGGATTCTGACCGAACCGAAGAACGCCATTCTCAAGCAGTATGCGAAACTGTTCGAGATTGACGGAATGGCTCTCAAGATCGAGGATGGTGTCAAGGAACTCATAGTTGACACCGCCATCAAGAACAAGCTTGGGGCCCGTGGCCTGCGCTCGATCTGCGAGCAGATTTTCGATGACGCGATGTACGACGCTCCGTCATCCCGTAAGAAGACATTCACCGTTACCCTTGACTACGCGAAGTCCAAACTGGAAAATTCGCTGTAGCCCTTGTGACGGCCAACTGGTTGTCCACCAGTAGAATGATATACCCTTCTCCTACCCGTAACAGGTGGAGAAGGGCATATTTGTATATTCATTTATAATTAGTTGGCCGCCACGCTCCTAAGGGTGGCGATGACATATTCGGATCGGGTGCCGATGCGGAACTTGCCGCCCCAGATGCCTATGCCTGAGCTGACGTAGTAGCGGGTTTTGCCGCGCTGATGCTTGCCCCAGGAATCCTCGAAGAGCCTGTCGGTGATCCACGAGGCCGGCCAGATCTGGCCACGGTGCGTGTGGCCGCTGAACTGGAAGTCAATTCCGTGATCCTCAGCTTCTTCCAGATGATATGGCTGATGGTCTAACAGAATGGTGTAGAGACTGTCGGCTGTCCCGCTCATTAGATCGTCAAGGCTCTTGCGTTTCGGATTCGACCTGTCATCCCGGCCGATGACGCGAAGCTGGCCTACCGTGGCAACGCTGTCCCTTAATAGGTTGATTCCGGCTTCCTTGTAGAATGACAAGGCCTTCGGGATTCCGGAATAATATTCGTGATTGCCGAAACAGGCATAGACCGGGGCTTCAAGGCGGTGGAACTCCTCGGCGACATTTTCCCTTATGAGCGGCTGGACGTTGATGTCCACGATGTCCCCACCGATGAGAATGAGGTCCGGCTTCTCGGCGTTGATGATGTCCACCCAATTGGCGAAATCCGCCCTCCGGTTGTGGTAGCCAAGGTGCAAGTCGCTGATCATCACGATTTTCAAATCCTTGTCAAGATGCTTCTTCGTTGTCAGCTCAAGCGGCTGGCGCACCTTGTGCTTGTAATGAATATTTCCGTAAATGAATATGCCCGCGATGGCGGCGAGGACACATAGCGAGGCCCAGCCGTTGCTGACCAGCCAGGCTTTCGGCACGAGGTGAACCAGTCTGCCAAGATCCAGAAGAACGAAAATCATCACCAGATAGAGCAGGATGAATATGGAGGACGTGCCTATCTCGTAGATTGTGGACGACAGCCAGAGAGGAACCTTGCCAAGGAACGGCATAAAGTTCAGGAACAGTGTGAGGAAGGCCACAAGGCATCCCCCGACTATGAGGATTCTCCACACAGTGTCCAATGGAAGAATCATCCAGATGTGCCACAGAGTATAACCAAGACCCGCCAGGGCCAGCAATGTCATAAAAATCATTTCCTTGAATTTAGTGATATTCAAAAATCCATCCCGGATTTTTATCTCAGTCAAGGCTGCAAAAATAGTCAATATTTTGTTATATTTGCCGTCAGTAAAATAAAGACTAACTTAACAAATTGGTTATGAGCAAAATTAAATCGATTATTGCCGCATTTGCGGTGATGCTGCCGTTTCTGTTCACATCTTGTGACAAGGATGTGAATGTCTCAGGCGTTCAGATTACGCCTGAGGAGGTCACTTTGGGAATAGGTGAGACTCAAAAGCTCACTGTCACGGTCGAGCCTTCCGACG
>CAVCRL010000380.1:0-2001 GCA_963604455.1 Lachnospiraceae bacterium
AGGCTCGGACGGAAGAACGAGCGCGCCTGCTCGAAAGTCTCGACTCCCCTCTTGACAAGAAGGTCGGCGAGAACCCGGTCTATGCCCAGCTCGGCGGAAAGCCTTCCCACCTTCTCCGGATCAGCCGGCTCTTTCAATATCCATTTGCGCTCTTTTCCCATAATAGACAAAGGTACGGATTTAATTTCAGAATGTGAATTAAAAGTAGTATTTTTGCATATTCAGGACGTATCTTATTCGCCTTTAACGGAGAAAGGAAGCGGCGGAATGGCAGGCATTCCCATTGCGCGAGGCGGAGGGGATATTCCTTTAATATTTGAATATAAAAACACAACAGATATGGCAAACATCGAACTAAGCGAGCAGGAGAGAATCAGAAGGGAATCTCTCGCAAAGTTAAGGGAATTGGGCATCAATCCTTATCCGGCGCCACTCTATCCGGTCAACGCGACCGCCAAGGAGATCGAGGCCGGCTTTGACCCGGAGAAGGGCAACTTCCAGGAAGTCTGCATCGCGGGCCGTCTGATGTCCCGCAGGATTATGGGAGCGGCATCGTTCGGCGAGATCCAGGACTCCACCGGAAGGATCCAGATCTACGTCAAGAGGGACGAGATCTGCCCCGGAGAGGACAAGACGATGTACAACACTGTCTGGAAGAAACTGCTTGACATCGGAGATATCATCGGCATCAAGGGCTTCGCCTTCATAACCCAGACCGGCCAGCTCAGCGTTCACGCAAAGGAACTTACAGTTCTGAGCAAGTCCCTGAGGGTTCTTCCTATCGTGAAGGAGGTTGACGGAGTCGTCTATGACGCGTTCACCGATCCTGAGCTCCGCTACCGTCAGAGGTACGTTGATCTCATCGTGAACCCGCAGGTCAAGGACGTGTTCGTCAAGAGGGCGCAGATCATCGCCACGATGAGGGAATATTTCAACGCCGCCGGCTGCCTTGAGGTCGAGACCCCGATCCTTCAGGCCATTCCGGGAGGCGCCACGGCCCGTCCGTTCATCACCCACCACAACGCCCTGGACATCGACCTCTATATGAGAATCGCCAACGAGCTCTATCTCAAGAGATTGATCGTGGGCGGCTACAATGGTGTCTATGAGTTCGCCAAGGACTTCCGCAACGAGGGTATGGACAAGACCCACAACCCGGAGTTCACCTGTATGGAGATCTACGTTGCCTACAAGGACTACATCTGGATGATGGACTTCGTGGAGAAGATGCTCGAAAAGATAGCCCTCAAGCTTCACGGCACCACAGTCGTGAAGATCGGCGACAAGGAGATCGACTTCAAGGCCGGCTACCGCAGACTCCCTATTCTTGAGGCCATTAAGGAATATGCCGGAGTGGATGTCAAGGGGATGGGAGTTGACGAGCTCCGCGAGACCTGCAAGAAGCTCAACGTCGAGTTCGATCCTTCGATGGGTGTCGGCAAGCTGATCGACACCATCTTCGGGGAATATTGCGAGGAGCATCTCATCGAGCCTACGTTCATCATCGACTACCCTGTCGAGATGTCTCCGCTGACAAAGAGGCATCGTGAGGATCCGACCCTCACCGAGAGGTTCGAGCTGTTCGTCTGCGGCAAGGAGCTCGCGAACGCATATTCAGAGCTCAACGACCCTATCGACCAGCTGGAGAGGTTCGAGGAGCAGGCCGCCCTCAAGAGCCACGGCGACGACGAGGCGATGTTCATCGACTACGACTTCGTGCGCGCCCTTGAATATGGTATGCCTCCTACCTCAGGTCTCGGAATGGGAATCGACCGTCTGACAATGTTTATGACCGGCCAGACGACCATCCAGGACGTGCTCTTCTTCCCTCAGATGCGTCCTGAGAAGATCGCGAAGAACGACAAGAACGCAGAGACCGAGGAATAATCAGGTTTGGAAAATCAGAAGGGTGGCTGTGACCTCGATGTCCGAGTCACCCTTTATTGTTTTCAGAAGCATTCTATGAATATCCAGATGATTCATACACCGAATCATTTCCGG
>CAVCRL010000381.1:0-12218 GCA_963604455.1 Lachnospiraceae bacterium
CCGTGTTTTCAAGCTCGGCCTTCTTCACGGACAGCTCCGCGTTCTCCGCCGCCAGTTTTTTCACCTGCGCGGCGAGTTTCCTGTTCTCTTCGAGAAGGGCCCGCATATCCTTGGTTTCCATAGTATAAAGATACGAAAAAACGGCCACATATGCAAGCGCATGGCCGTTTTTCCGTGCCTTTTCCCCGAAGGCTTCTCTCCTGTTCAGAGGCCCTTCGCCAGCGTCCTCATCCGCCGTGCATATGGACTGTCAATGGCGGATTTTATCATCCCGACAAGGCTGTCATAGGCGACTTCCGAAGACAGGGCATCCTCGTCGCCTGTGGCGGGCAGCTTCATCCTCCCCATGTCCAGGTGCAGCGAGTAGATCACAAGCCCGGCCTCCTCTTTCCGCAGAAGCTTCACCATGTTCCTTGAGGCGTTGGCGAAGATGTAGACATCTCCGTTGCGTAGAGCCGCGCCCATGTTGTTGGTCACGATGCCGCCCAGGCCATTGCTCTATTCGAGGCTTAACTTCTGGATTGTCAAGGCCGGTGGTACGGCTCTCACGACTCCACCAGTGCTTACGGGAGTGGATGCGCCTTGCGAGGCTGACCTCTCGCTCACCACGGCGAACTTCCATTTCCAGCTGCCAGACCCTCCGGCTGAGAAGGACGACCTCAGGCTTGTCATTATGGCATCCGCTCCGCAGAGCAAGGGAGTCACCAGAGCTTACAGCAAGGCCGTGTCTATCGGTTCACCGAGAACCATTGTCGATGACCAGATTGACATCATGGCCGACTACAAGGCCGTGCACGGAGAGGTCACTGCAGCCGCACCTAAAGTGTTCCTGAAGTATTTCTTCATCAACGTCAAGACGGGAGAGAAGTCGGGCGAGATGCTCGGGGAGATTTCGCTTTAGCCGCCATTTAGAGTTCATCATCGCCCCGTCACTTGGAATTGTCGCCAGGAATGGCGGACTCCGGTGACGGGGCTTTGTTTTACTCGAATGATTTTGAAGTTTAACACGGGATATTCAATGTTATGATTATGAAAGCGAGCGAGAAAGCATATTCATTGATACGGCAGTTCGAGGGACTGAGGCTTACGGCTTACAAGTGTCCTGCCGGAGTCTGGACTATCGGATATGGTCACACATCTGGCGTGGTGCCAGGAATGACAATCACGAAAGAACTGGCTGAGGAGTTTCTGATGCGGGACATTGAGACAACTGAGAATATCGTCAATGCCGAGTGTCCGAACTTGCGCCAATGCCAGTTCGACGCCCTGGTTTCGTTCGTGTTCAATGTCGGTGGCGGTAATTTCCGAAAATCCACTCTCTTGAAGAAAATCAAGGCGAATTCGGACGACAATTCGATAATGGACGAATTCCTGCGCTGGGTATATGCGAAAGGTGTTGCCCTACCGGGACTTCAAAAACGCAGACTTGCGGAGATGAGACTCTATTTTTCGGAGGGTTAAGGCATGGAGGCATTGACATTCATCGGGACTTATATCATCCCTTTGTTCACAGCCACCGTTGGTTGGATAGTCGGTTCTCGCAAGAGGAAGAACGATTTTCTGAAAGATTTACAGGCATCCATTGACCTTCTGGCCTCGGAGAACAGGAAACTTCTTGCGGACATCACGTCCGTGAACTCCGAGATTGTAGCGGTCAGAAAGGAGAACGAAGAGTTGAAGGCTTCTGTCGATAGGCTCTGCACGGAGAACTCACAGTTGAAGGACGAGGTTCGGCAATTGAGAGAACAGATCAAGCGGCAGAAATGAATAAAGGCAGGTCATCGTTGTAGTTGATGCCTGCCTTTTTCAGACGCTTGCGGTCATAGACCTTTTTCGACTTGTGGGTGATTGACCTCATCAGGATCTGTTTCCCGTACTTCTCGATTTCTTCCGCTCTCGAAGCCCTGCGGTTGGCCAGAAGAAAGTCCTTTTCGGTGATCCGCAGTTTCTTGTTCTTCATACATCAAACTCATTTTCGATTGCAAAGTTAGCACAAATCATTAAAATTCAGCACAATGAAATCAAAAATCATATTTCTGGCAACATTTCTGGCCGTGTCTTGTTGCCCAAAACTCTATCCGCACAAGACAGAAAGTATAGAGCATACGGTTGTCGTAACTGAGACCGTCCGAGATACGGTCATTCAGGTTCAGCCGGACTCTTCCATTATTCAAGCCTTGATTAAATGCGATTCATCTGGTCATGCGAGGCTGGAGGAGATTCGCACATTGAGAGAATCCGCACGAGTCCAACAAACATTGGCACTGAAAGACAACAAGTTCACTGCTAAGGCGATTGTAGATTCGATGGGAATCTTCTTGACCTACAAAGAGCGGTATCGGGAAGAGCAGAAAGTTCAAGTTGTCGAAACCATCATCGAAAAAGAGGTCAATGTCCTCAAATGGTGGCAGAAGACGTTGATTACTATAGGAATCGCATCAATTATAATCCTTGCCTCAACAATAATTAGTTTCTACAATCAATTACGACGGTCCCGCCTTGATTGATATAGACTCGGTTGACCCGGTTATCTTTCTTATAGTGTCGCTCCAAATCTTTGCATAAGGATTCATACTCCTTATCCGGGACATAATCCTCTATTTTGACAATAATTAGTCTTCCCATCGGTGTGATGCTATATTTCGAGTCCTTCGTTGTTTTCTTTTCAGATAGGCCTTGAAGCCCATAACTCTGGTAAGTGGTTGAGAGCTGGTCTACGAAATAATCCGTTTGCTCATAAAGATTGCTCCTTGAGCTGCACGAGGCAAATAATACCATGCACAGGGCACTTATGCAAAGCAGTATACTTTTTTTCATACGCTAGATACTTTAAAGGTTGGCAATTCTGACGACAATAAACTGGCTATTTTCTTTAGTGAAATCCTCCAATTTCAAGGTGTAGGGATAATCGACGCTTCCTATGTAGGAGATAGGAGGATTGTCAAATCTCTCATAACTCCTGTTTAGAGCATTTTCCTTTTTCATAATCAAGGCATACGGCCCTTTTATGATCTCTTCGGCGACTTCTTTACCAATTTTGAAACGGACCGAGCTTGTCTTAGCAAAATCATTTCCCAAATCATGATAGTTACCAAGGTAAGAGCCATAATCGTCCCAACGCGCAAATTCAGTTTTAAGATTACCCTCCCATGTCATAGAGTCGCCTGAAATCTTGTATACAGCAAGTTGAGGAAGCATGGGGTCTTTACTATCCGAAGTAATCTTCATGGCGGCAGTGATATATTTATTGCCTCTATCAGCAGAACGGTAGAAGTACCTGTCACCATAAGAATCAAAGGTAAAAGTATTACCAACACTAATACTGGTCAACTCAACCTTATTGTAGTCTATTTTGAATGTTGTAAATGCTTTCAAAGCCTTAAAACCTAGGGCCTTAATCCGTTCTTCCTCAGCTTTCTTTTGAGCAATAAATTTGTCGATTCTTTCAACAATGGCAGGTGCGGATTTTGCCTCTTTTGACTCTGGAAAGAGTTCGATGAGGCGGGAAATCTCCATTTTGGCAGCAGTATATTCTCCCGAAGAAGTCAGGCTATTAATCTTTGTTAAGCGCTGATCAGCAGGATAAGAAAGCATTGTGACCGAATCACGCAAAGCCAGGATGACCGCAGCATCAGCATTCACCCGAGCGGTAAGTTCATCACACTCTTTACGTAAATTATTAAGTTCTGTTTGATTAGCTCCGCAACCAAATAGAACAACTAAAAGAAAGAAATAAGCTATGATTCTCTTCATAATTGAAACGGTTATACTATTTCGTTTTCTCCAAGATCATATCTTTAGCTTTCTGCATCTCGGCAGCAAGGGCATCAAGGTTAGCCGCTTCAAAGAATTTCATTGAACGGGTTGTATAGGACTTAGTCTGAACATAGGCCGTCCATTTCTTCTTCGTCTCATCGAAATAAGCACCAATTTCAACTTTATCACGAGATGTGTACTGGGCTTCGGTATAAGTCTCGGCATCTTTGGAAAGAATATTATCCTTCAAATAATTAAGAGAACGAATGCACGCATCAAGTTCATCTGCATCCAAAGTGCCAATATAAGTATCCGGAGAGCTACTATATGAGGAGCTGTACTCGGTCTCAAGGCGCATGCAGCCAATTTTCTTATTGGTTACAGCATCAGTGATAATCAATACCTTACATGTAACACCTTTAATAACCGCGAGATCGTAGAACTCCTTCACAAGAAATGAGCCACTGGATTTCATAAACTGAAGTGTCGTTGATGCGGATTCTTCTTCCTTCTGTTGAGCAAAAGAAGTCGTATTTGCTAGAAATATGGCCGCAATGGCCAACAGGATAGATTTGGTTTTCATATGACTAGAAATTATACAGCATAATAGTACTACAAATTTAGCAAAGCCGTAGAAAATTCAGCAAAATCCGTAGACTTTTTTTTAGCTCATATCAGACACACTATTTGAAACAATATCAATGTATCGCTATTGATCCACTTCGTATGAGTAACCTCCCATATGACAATCAATCCTTGACTATCTAACCACGCTCCAGCCGCCTCTAAACGAAAGCGGGTCTCATCCGACAAAGAATGAGACCCGACTTAGCACATTTTTAGGTGCATGGTATAGCGACAAAGTCTATACGGGCACTATTTTTATGCGCAAATTTACGACAAAAATCCTAAACGACAACCATTAGAACCATACCTCCAATCCCAAGTCCTCAATTAATCCAAGAATCTCCTCGTGATACTCCGGGCTGAAATATTTCGCCACCTTTTGGAAAGTCCGGTTCATCTTCACATCACCTTTAGACCGAGGCTCCAGCTTCCATCTGATCAGCCAGTCCGCGATGTCAATGTGTTGCTTCCGTTCATCCTCAGTAGCATTCTTCTGAAGAATGTCACTGACCTTGATATTGAGGCAGGGAAGTGCGGCCGCTTTCTGCACCCAGGCCTCATATCCGTCCACATCAGGAAACGCCACAATGTCCCTGCCTTGCAGCACATTCAGCCGCTCATTGAACTGGCTCTTTCCTCCGGTCGCAAGCCATACATATTCAGGCATCATCGCAGAACAGATTACCGCAGTCTTCTCAGATTCCACAAGCGCCACAGGCTTGTCCGGATGCCTACTCAAAAGATGCTCGCCGAAAAGACATTGAGTAAGTTCCCAGTCTTCCGGTAGCGCCCCTGAATGCTTCATCAGAGAATGCGCCCAGTTGATCCGCCCCTTAGTCCGCTCATCCTTTACCCGATGTCCAGTCTCCGGATCATACTTCATAATCTTTCCGGTCCGGCATCGTCCCTCGATGTCAATCTGAAAGAATATCACATCGCCAGCTCTTGTAACACCCAACTGATACTCCGTCACTAACTTGACCACCGTTACATCATCGAACAGATGCAACAAGAATTCCGTGAAAGAACTGACAATCTCCGGTCTCACAGACCTCTCGACAACCTCAAAGGGAAAACACAAAGAGGCTTCTTCTGTTTCTTCCTCTCCAACACTTTTTTCAACCATAGTGGTTCCTCCGCTCGCCAGTCCTTACTATCTGCCTCCGGATGATCACGGAACCACTCCTTAGGCGTGTAATGATAGCCGCAACCGCTCTCGTGATCACATCTCCCGACATTCTCCGCAAGCGGCATTCCGTTCTCATCCACATACAACGTAAAACACCTTTTTCTCCCACAGGCAGGGCAAGTGTGGCGGCTCCTTATTCCGGCATACTTCTGCAAACTAAAACAACGAGACATCTTTCACCTCCACTTTGCTGCTGTCCACGCTGTCCACAGTGTCCACACCTTTGAACGGCGTGGACAATGTGGACACCTCCGACTTCTTCACGATATTTCCCACAAGGCTCTTGCTAATCCCCAAAACCTCAGCAATTTCCCGATAAGACTTGCCCCTCTGAACCAGCTCAAGCACATTCTCCTGAAGCGTGTTCTTCTCCTTGTCGTCCACCTCCTTCAGATGATCCTTCTCATTGGCAAAACCCTTGAACTCGAAATGCACGTTCTCCCTGTCGTGGACAATCTCATACAGAATCACATTGTCCCCGCCATACTTGTACGCCCCGGCCCGGACCTTCACCTGCTTGACATACCTCAACCTCTCATCTCTTGCCGACTTGCCTATGGCAAACACAGAATCGAAGAAATTGTACAGTTTCTTGCTTCCTGCCAAGTCATTCTGCGTGATCGGACTTGTCAGACTCCGTTTCGGAGTATGTGCTATAATCAGCAGACTCCATCCGTACTTCTTCTTCAGATTCATCAGACTTATCATAAAAAGACCGGCCACGTCACCCTTTTCGCTGTTATTGCACAAATACGTGAGATTGTCAATGATAATAACCTTAGAATCAGTATTGATAGCCGCATTCTCAATGTCTCGTATAATCTCATCCTCAAAGTTCTTCAGATTCATCCTTGCCGGATTAATCTCCGCCCTCGTCAATGAATCCTGGAACTGGTAGAGCCGCCCGCTCTCCGGGTCGGTATATCTCAGCTGGAACTGCTTGTCCGAAAGCTCGCAGTCCACGTAAAGCACATTCCGGAAATGCGAAATGTCATCCGCCATCTGCACCGCATAGATACTCTTTCCGAGGTTACTGTCCGCAAACAGGCAGCACACCTCACCCTCGAACCAGAGCTCGTGATACAAGTCCACCGGGTCCGGCCTCAACGCTGCCTCCTGCAAAGTCCTGTTCGCGGTCCGGAGAGTCAGCATCCCGAAATCGCGGCTCCCGACCTTGGACTCCACCTCGCTCCTGATTCTCTCCACTGGATTATCCTCCATATTCCCAATAAATTATCAGGTTCCACAATGTTACAGCACAGCAGTTCAGGATCATCTTCTGCCCTCCCTCTTCGCATTGACAAACCGAACACTCTCCTCATACATCTCATCCTCTGTCTTGTGGTAAGCACTCATCAGCCACCGGTCAATCTCCGACTTTAGAAACCTCAGCCGCTTCCCGTCCTTATGGTAAGGAACACGTCGTGTCGTCACCCAGTCATACACCGTCTTCTTTGCCGGTTTGTCTGGATGATAAGCCATAAGCTCATCGATGTTCATCCATCTGTCAGGCTCTTCAGCCGTGTGATTCATACCGGCAAGGTGATTCTCAATCTTTTCCACCTTGTCCAAAAGCATTGACACCGCACCCGGCAGCATCTCGAAAGTAATGTTACCCATTGTAAAAGTTTCCTGCGCGGAATAACCTTGCTGCACATAAAGACCCCACAGGATTCAGGACGCCAAAGGAGGTACAGCAACACATTCACCTCTGCGCCCCGACAGCACAAAGGTGGCACAAAACGGGAGTTGAACCACTCCTGTAACCGGTTACAACTTATCTGATTTTCGCCTTTAGTCTATCTTCTATTCCGAGACTCTCCAGGACATTGTTCACCGTCTCGATTTCCTGCTGATGCCTTTTTGCCAAAGGAGATGTTTCCGAAAGCCTCTGCCTGATCTTGTCCTTTGAATAGTCCGTAACCAAGGAAATCAACGCCGCCATCTTGGTGTTATCGGCATAACTGGCTATGTTTGCTTTCCTAAGAAGTATCAGAATCAGATCTGTTGCCACACCGAGGCACAATGTCCTTTTTGTTCCGGTCTCATTTGTCGAACTCACCGAGGACATCACTCGCTCTTCGTTTCGCCTTTATCTTTTCAATCCAATTCCCATCCTGCTCAGCGATGAGAGACCTGAGCATATTGAACATCGACATCTGTTCCATAGGTTGATATAATCTGATTTCGAGCATAATGTCAGAAATCAAAAGCGAGCGATCATTCGCCCGCTTCGTCTTAAGTTCCGAGTTTTCCGATTCGAGAGCGTCAATGCGAGACTGCATCTCAGCAACCTGCTGATTCAGTCTTTCCTCATTCTGTTTCAAAGCTTCATTTTCCCTCATACTCCGATTCCTCCTTTGCGCCATTGATTCTCAATCTTTCAGCTGCCTTCCTCTTGCTTGAATCCACGATGTCCGCATAAATCTGCGTAGTTGAGACATTGGCGTGGCTCAGCATATGCTGCACCGTATAGATATCCGTCCCCGAAGCCACCTGCAACGTGGCGAAAGTATGTCGGAAACAATGGAATGTGATTCTTTTGCCTTCAATCCCTGCTGCTTTCAGCCAACTCTGCAACTTGTGCTGCGTCATCTGACGTGTCAGTCCCTTGAAAACAATCCCTTCGCCAGGCTCTCCACAAAGCGCTAGCGCCTCATCGCTGATTGGCAAAGTGCTTTCGGCATCAGTTTTCTCCGACCGGAACCGGATGCACCAGCCACCATCGGCAGACCGTTGAATATTCTCCCAACGAAGTCCAAGAATATCACTGATACGTAGCCCGGTGAGACAGCTGAACAGCGATGCCGCCTTAAGCACCGGCACGCTGCAAGGAGTCTCCGCCAGAACCTTCAACTCATCGAATGTCAGGAATTGCCGCCTGTTCTCGATAGTCTCGATTCTCTCCAGCTCATCATTGACATTCTCCGGAATGTACTTGTCCCGATAGGCTATTTTCAGCAATGCCCGGAACGTGCTCCAATATCCCGCAGCCGAGTTCCGTGTCAATGTCTTTTCATCATTTCGCAGCTGCTTCGCCTCCATCAGATACTTTCGGAATCCGTCGCAGAACGGCACTGTCAACTCACCCATAAGACAGTGTCCCTTGCAGTAAAGCACAAAATGATCATATACCCTCATCCACTTCTGGTCGTGGTCCGGAAGCAGATTCCGGAAATACTCCAGAAAATCCATCCTCCTGACATTCTTGTCAAGGAATCCGTATTGACCCCGCATAAGAGACAACTCACGCTCCGAGCGGATTGCCTCCGCCTGCATAAGTTTCTCCTTGTTGGATCGCCTCTCATATCCCTCGCGAGGGTTCTTCACGAGATAGATTCCCAGATAGTCGTGTCTGACATACTCACGTGTCCGAGGGTCACGCACAGGTGGATAATAGTCAAGGTAAAGAGTTATCTTCCCGCTCTTCAGCTCTCTTTGTCTTAGTGTTACTTTTGTTGCCATATCATCTGTAGTTAAAAATGAATAGATTGCGCATCACCTTCCTTTCTTCCCGAAAATTCTGTCCAACTCCTCGCGCCTATACCACATAAAGCCCTTGAGCCTCATCTTCTCCACACCAAATCTTGCCGTCTCCTCGCTGAACCTCTTCTGCCCAATGTGATACGCCTTAAACGCCTCCTTTGCGCAAATGTAATCCTTTATAATATCTTCCGGCACTGACGGCACATCGCATCCGAACAACTTATCAAGATCACTCTTCTTGAAATATACGAACACGTCATCCCGATGCCTCTCAATCTCAGCCGCATTGACCGTCTCATAAAACCGCCCCTGCCCGATATGATAAATCTTCTTCGCCTGGTCCACCGTAAGAAATTCTTCCGACAGTAGCCCTTTCGAGAACCGATTCAAATCCCACTCTTTCCTGTTTATCAGAATCCTCTGACCAACCGCAATTTTCCCGATTCCACGCTTCCTCACGAAATCCCGAATATACTTTCTCGTCAATCCCGTTTTCTCCACAATCTCATCAACGGAATACCAATCATCCCGATCATACTTCATCGGGGCAGGGAAGACACTGTCCAAATCAATCTTCGGAAAGAAATCCACACCATTAATCCGCCTCGCCCTTATTCCAGCATTCCTGGCGGCAGCAAAGAACTTGCTCCTGGACACACCATAAAGAGACAAAACCTCTGCCAATTTTATAGGCACGGAGAAATCACCCTTATTCTCCACAACCTCAATCTTGCTATCAGCAAGCAACTCAGACACGGACACCCTAACCGTCCGGCTTGACACCCTTATCGGATGCAGTTCCCCAATAGAAATGCGTCTGTAAATCGTAGGTCGGCTCACTTCCAGCAATAGTGCGGCATCCTTGATGGAGACATACTTCGTCTTTACCTCCGAACCTGAGGTCTTGACAATCTTCTCTGTCACCGCACTCTCCCCGGCAAGCCGCCGTGCAGCCCGTCTCCTCTCATTCATCTTTTCTTTCCGGCACTGCTCACAACAGAAGACCTGCCTTCCGAACGCCCGTTCAAAGACCCTTCCGCAATTCCTGCAAACCGCCTTTCCAAAAGACTCCATAATCCATAAGACGCTACGCAAAATTCCCAAACACCCAGGAATGCGCTTCTCAAGACCTCCGCACGGCACTGAAAGGCACTGATGTAGCCATTTTGTGTAAATCTACGTAAATATATGTAAACTCGTCCAAGACAGCCGTACATTCCGGGCACTTGAACCACCGTGGTTCAAATGCGGTTCAAAAGTACCCGAAAAACCCCGAAATACAAAGAAACAAGCCGAAAAGTTATCCACACTCTCGGCTCTGAAATTCAATCATTTACCCCTAAATAAGTAACTATTCTTCCGCTTGTTTTTGCCCTATCATTTTCCGACGCAAAAATGCTTGAAAATATTCCCCAGGACCTCGTCCGTGGTGACTTCGCCGAGGATGGTGCCGAGGTGGTGTAGGGCTTGGCGGAGGTCTTCGGAGAGGAGGTCGGGAGTCTGGCCGGCGGCGAGGGAACGTTTGACGTTTTCGAGGGATTCGGAGGCTTTCATCAGGGCTTGGTAGTGCCTTAGGTTGGTGACGATTGTCTGGTCAGAATCCAAAGTGGTGGATTTTTGGGAGTCGGACAATAGTTTGCGCAACTCATCAAGGCCAAAACCGGTCTTGGCGGAAATATATAACTTAACTACCTTTTCATTAGGATTAGAAACAGAATTGTTGATTAGGCTAACATTAATGTTATCGCATAAAACATCTACTTTATTCAGCAGAACGATCAACTTTTGAGACTTTACATCCAGATTTGAGACTATGTCAGAAATCGAATACTCGTTTTCTTCTTCGGAGGCGGTGACATCAAGCAGGGCAAGGACGATCGAGGCCTCGTTCATCTTCTTATACGATCGGGAAATGCCGATCTTTTCGACCTCATCTGAGGTTTCGCGGAGACCGGCGGTGTCGATAAAACGGAACAATGTGCCATCGATGGTCATTGTCTCCTCGATGGTGTCACGGGTGGTACCGGCGATGTCGGAGACGATGGCACGGTCATCACAAAGGAGGGCATTCAGCAGGGTGCTCTTTCCGGCGTTGACGGCACCTACTATTGCGACCGGGACCCCGTTACGGAGAGCATTTCCGTATCTAAACGAATCGGTCAGCGAATGAATATGTGCAAGTGTTCCATCAAGCAGGGAGGACAGCTCGGATCTACTGGCGAACTCAACGTCCTCCTCACTGAAATCCAACTCTAATTCGAGCAGGGAAGTCATTTTCAGAAGCTCCTCCCTGAGGGTTTTCAACTCTTTGGAGAAGCCGCCTTTCAACTGACTGAAAGCTACTTTGTGAGCGGCTTCGCTCTGGGCGGAAATCACATCAGCAACAGCTTCGGCCTGAGCAAGGTCCATCTTGCCATTTACAAAAGCCCTTTGGGTGAATTCGCCAGGACAGGCTGCACGTGCGCCGCAATCAACCAAGCGTTGCAGGAGCCTTTCCACAATGTACTTTGAGGAGTGGCAGGAAATCTCGACGGAGTCCTCACCAGTGTAGGAATGCGGGGCACGGAACACGCTTACCAAGACGGTGTCCAGATCGGATCCATCGGCTTCAAGCGCGACTCCATATTTAAGCCTATAACCTTCAGTATTTGAAATATTACCACCTTTGCATCTTATGACTCTGTCAGCGATGGAGAAGGAATCTCTTCCACTCATTCTGATGATGGCAATGGCACCTGTTCCAGGGACGGTGGCGGGGGCGCAGATCGTGTCTTCTATGTTGAGCATATTCGTTCTTTTATGTCCCTTCGACAGGCTCTGGGACCAATCTCCCTGCTTACTTAATGGGCCAAGTAGGTCCTCCTGCCGAAGCGACAACAAAAGACAAATTTATCAACATTCCCCAACATATTCAAGGAATAACCGACAAACTGCGCAAACTTACTCCAAACTCGCTATCTTTGCACCGCAAAATCGACTCTATGGCTCAGAATGACCTCACCCAGGGCAGCATTCTCGGCAACATCCGGAAGTTTTCGCTGCCATATATGCTGTCATATTTCCTGCAGATCCTCTACGGACTGGCGGATTTGTTCGTCATAGGGCAATACTGCGATGTCGCCAGCACGACGGCGGTGTCCAACGGCGCGCAGATAATGCA
>CAVCRL010000381.1:12921-14638 GCA_963604455.1 Lachnospiraceae bacterium
GCGATGGCGGCGCAGAACATAGGCGCGAAAAAGCCTGAAAGGGCCAGAAAGACAATGAAATATTCAATAGCGATCGCGGTGGGCTTCGGCACCGTCGCCTCGGTTATTCTCCAATTCATTCCTGAATATGCCGTAAGAATATTCACGAGCGACAGCAGTGTCATCACCCTTGGCGGCCAGTACCTGAAGGGCTACGTGTGGGACTGCATATTCGCCGGCATCCATTTCTGCTTCAGCGGCTTCTTCACCGCCTGCGGTTATTCCATCATCTCTTTCATACACAACGTCATATCAATCACGTGCGCCCGCATCCCTTTGTCCTATCTAACTTCCATTGAATATCCCGACACGCTCTTCCCGATGGGCCTTGCCTCTCCCGCCGGCTCGCTTCTCTCCGTCATTATCTGCGTCACTGTTTACATCATTATGCGCCGGAAAGGGAAACTGTAATATTTAAGGAATCATCCTTTGTTCATTGCCGCACGGATCCTGCTGAGGGACTGCGGTGTCATCCATAGATATGAGGCTATTTTCTTAAGGGGCACATTCAGAATGAGTTCCGGGTGATCGCTGATCAGAGCGCTGTACCGCTTGCTCGCGCTTTCCTTGTCGGCCATCCAGATGACCTCGTCCTCGAAATTGCAGGCATTGGTCTCAAAGATCTTCCGGATGACATTGGCGACTCCAAGAGAAGTCTCGCACAATGTGTCAACGCGCGTCTTGCTGATACGCCAGGCGGCACTGTCCGTTTCGGATATTATGGTGATTTTGGATGGACCTTGGGCATTGTAGCAGAAAATGTCCACGACAGCCTCGCCGCCGAACGCAAACCAAACGACAGCGTCACCGAACGCCGCCAATTTAGCTCCGCTCCAAATCCCAGACTCAAGAATATACAAGGAATCATCGAACGCCCCGCTCTTCACGACCACATCACCCTTCCGGAATGACACCTTATCCATCTGCCCGAGCAAGTCCGAAGCGGCATTCCTCTCAAGCCCGTAGTTTTCACTGAATATGTCAACCAAATCGCACATCAGACGCAAAGTTGGGAAATAATACCATCATTGCAAAATTAACATATGATAAAAAGACTGTTCGACTCCTGTGAATATGCCCGAAAAAATTCTTGATGTGTGAATATTCAGCCTATCTTTGCGCCCCGATAAAAAAGATAGATAAAAATGAAAAGAGACGCCATTGATTTCGGTTCCGACAGTATTCCGGGACTCTTTAGGAAAATATTCATTCCTACTTTGATAGGGATGGCCTGTATGGCTGTGATGACGACCATCGACGGGGTGTTCGTCGGCCACGGAGTGGGGAGTGACGCGCTCGCCGCCGTCAACATATTCGCACCTTTCTGGATGATTATGACCGGGTTAGGGATGCTGTTCGGCATCGGCTGCTCGGTCGTTTCCTCTGTTCATCTATCCCAAGGCAACGAGAAGGCGGCCAGAATAAATATGACGCAGACTTTGATTTTCGGTGTGCTTGTCACTGTGGGACTGACGATTCTGGTCCAGAGCCACAGCACCAAGAGCGCCTATCTTCTCGGCTCGTCGGACAGGCTTCTGCCATACGTCCTTGACTATCAGAAATGGCTTTCCTACGCATTCTGCGCCCTGTTCCTCCAGTCGGTCGGGCTGCTGATCATCCGCCTGGACGGCTCTCCGAAGTATGCTTCCGCAGCCGCGGCGATTCCGTCCGTCGTGAA
>CAVCRL010000382.1:0-12856 GCA_963604455.1 Lachnospiraceae bacterium
TCGCCACCGACACCAAGGTGTTTGAGATGGGCTGCGGAGTCAGCTCACAGGCTCCAGAGGAGTTCAAGAAGTGGTTTTCAGGACGCAAGGCGGTCGTTGTGGCTGACCTGAACACATGGAAGGCGTTGGGTGAGAAGGTTTACGGGGAGTTTGTCGCTGCCGGTGTACCTACTGAGAAGTACATCATCGAAAAGGATGAGTTCCACGCCGACTGGAGATATGTTGATATGGTTGACCACATCATCGCCGGAGACTTCTCCGCTGCCAAGGCCATCGAGAATGATCCTGAATATGTCGAGCCAGACGCTGAAAAGGCTTTCAGGCCGGCTTCGGAGGCTGAATATGTCGCCATCTCTGTCGGCTCAGGTGTCATCAACGACCTCTGCAAGCTGGCCTCCCATCACTACGGCCAGTCCTACCTGACATTGCCTACAGCGGCTTCCGTTGACGGTTTCTCATCGTTCGGAGCCTCGATTTCTTACCATAATTCAAAGCAGACATTCTCTTGTCCTGCCCCTCTTGTGATCATCGCTGACATTGATGTCATCGCAGCCGCGCCGAAGGTGATGACTGCGGCCGGTTACGCTGATCTGGCCGCCAAGGTTCCGGCCGGAGCCGAGTGGATGATCGCCGACCTGATGGGTACAGAACCGATCAAACCGGACGCCTGGCACGTGCTTCAGGACTATCTGGACGATCTTCTGGCTGATCCGGAGGGTGTCGCCAATGGGGACAAACAGGCTGTTGCTGACTTGTTCGAGGGCTTGACTCTCAGCGGAATAGCGATGCAGGCCGCCCAGTCCAGCCGTCCGGCATCCTGCTGCGACCACCTGTTCAGCCATATTCTTGACATGACCCATCATCGCTTCAACGGCAAGCTTCAGTCACACGGGTTCCAGGTTGCCATCGGCACCCTTACGATGTGCGCCGTGTTCGATGAGCTGTTCAAGATGGATCTCTCGAAGATCGATGTGGACGCTTGCGTGAAAGCTTGGCCTACGCTGGAGCAGGAGCAGGAAAGGGCGCTTGAGATATTCAAGAATTTCCCTGCACCGAAGCTTGGCTACACTGAGATCACCAAGAAATATGACGATGCCGAGACCGTACGTCTCCAGCTGACGAAGGTGAAGGAGGGCTGGCCTGAACTCAAGAAGAAGCTTCAGGGGCAGGTATATTCATTCGCCAAGATGCAGGATCTGATGAGGAAGGCCGGCGCTCCGTACGATCCTTCGATGATCGGCGTGACCCGCGGGATGCTTAAGAATATGTTCCCTAAGGTTCAGCTGATGCGTTTCCGCTTCAATGTGCTCGACCTTGCCAAGAGGGGAATGTTCTACGATCAGCTCGTTGAGTCTGTCTTCGCTCCCGGCGCTGCCTGGGACCTGACGAAGGAGATGAAATAGATTTTTTTCGTCGGCGGACAGTTGCTTTTGAATATTATCGGTGATTGTCTGCCGGCGAGAGATGTATTGGAAATATGACAGTGCGTGGAACGGGTGTCCGTGGCTTTGCGAAGGGCCGTGCGTTCGTGGTCAGGGACTGCGGGCAAAGGAATCCGTTCGAGGATATTCCGCCCGGCAGCGTCCTTGTTGCCGAGCGGTTGTCACTGTCAGACTCCACGCTGATTGATTTCCGCAACGTGGTAGGTATTGTCACTCAGGAGGAAGACATTGACGGTCAGGTCTGTGTCCTTGCGAAAGGCATAGGCATTCCGGCCATTGTCGGCATCGCTGACTGCATCAAAGAAATCGTTACCGGTGACCGCCTCATGATCTGGAACCTCGACGTGATTGTCAACCCCGATCTCGACACAACCATCGCCTACGAGAAATCCCGCTCCGAATCCGACTCACAGCTCAGCCTCAATCTTCCGCATTCTACGTATTATTAATAAAAAACCGAGGGGTGAAGCATATGGCCTGACGGCCCAGAGTGAAATTGCGCTATGAAGTTACCCTAATAACTTCGATAGTGGCTTCTCACCCTTTCAACCTTGCCGAAACGTACTCGCTTGTAGGCTCGTACCTTGACAAGTCTGATAACCTCCACTTCAATGGCGACTATCAAAAAGCGCTGATTTGTTTTCATGTTGTATAATTATTATTAGATGGTTGAGAAAACAATCGGGCCTTCTTGAAAGTACCCCTCGGTAAAATGCAAAAAGCAAGCATTCCCTTTAGGGAAAGAATGCTTGCTTTTTCTCCATCTAAATTATACAACGAGTCAAAGGTAATATTTATTTTGATAATAGTCAAGTACTTTATTCGTTTTTCAATTAGAAGATTGAATTTGGTACAGGAAAAGGCATTTTGGTGTACCAACTGCCTTGAATCGTGGCTTTTGTACAGCTGAGACCTTTCTGGAGTACAGAACTCTCTGATTGGAAAATCTGGTTGACGACTGAGCTTGTGGTCACTGAGCTTGCCGAAGTAACGAATTGGCCGTCCTTGTGGTTCGACAGGCTCACCAACCGGACGGCTTCGACCATTATCCGGTCATATTGGTCTCTGAACTTGTCGAAGTGTTGAAGCGATCGTCTTTAATGTGTTTGGTTGCTGAGCCTGTCGAAGCAACCATTATCATGGAAGGTTACAAAGGTCACTTCGACAGGCTCCGTGACCAGTGAAAGTGTAAAGTTTCTTTACAGTGGGTGTTAAATTTCTTTACACTTTGGATAAATGGGTGAGCGCGCTAAAATATTCATTGATAATTAATTGAATAATTTGGCACGAAGTTGGTTCGGCGAAAATGGTGGTTAAATGTATTTTAGTGTATGTCAAGCACGTATCTGAAGTTCCTGTCGAGGAACAAACTTTACACTTTCATCGAGGTCTTCGGGCTTTCGGTGGCGCTGGGATTTGTCATTCTGCTGGCTTCGTATGCCATGACGGAGTTCAGTGTCGGAGCCAAGCAGCCGCTTTCCAAGCAACTGTATGTCGTTGGGGCTGGTGACTCTTTCGGAATGACGCTCGGAACCTCCGATGAGTTTTTCCCGTCTATTCCGGAGATCAAGTCGTGGACTAAAATCTGTGATGGTGGAAATGTTGACATTATGGTCGGCGATGACTATTATAAGGCGTCAGAGGCTTCGATAGACACTAATTTTTTCAATCTCTTTGACTACCGCCTTGCCGGTTGCCCGAAGGACAGGGTTCTGGAGAACGAGGATGAGGTAATTCTGTCCGAATCGTTCGCCAAGAAAGTGTTCGGTAACGAGGATCCGATAGGCAGGACATTGAGCGCAGGTAAAGATAAGTGGACTGTAATTGGAGTCGTTGAGGATTTCGGGCCGACCGATGCGTTCAAGCAGTACGATGTGTTCACAAGCGTCAAACGTGCGCAGAAGCGGTTCGCGTGGATGGACAATTTCGGCAGCACGATTCCGATCGTCCGCCTTGACGAAGGTACTGATGTGGAAAAGGTGAGGGATGATCTTCTGAAAAAGTACATGGAGTACTGGGATTACTATAAGGCTGACAATTCCGACAACGCCTTTTTGTGGGGGGCAAGCGTGACGAGACTGGACAAAGTCTATTTCTTTGGTTTAGATGCTTGGAGTTGTTTAAGGACAGGGGACAGAAAACAGGTTGAGCTTCTGTTCATTGTGGCTCTGGTGCTGCTGATCTCCGCCATATTCAATTACATCAATCTGACAGTTGCGCAGACGGGAAAACGCGCCAAGGAGATGGCCACCAGAAGGTTGCTTGGCGAGAGTTCAAGGAATATAGTGGCGAGGTACATCGCTGAGTCATTTGCCTTTACAGCTGGGTGCTTCGTTGTGGGCTGCCTGCTGGCATATTCCTGCAAACCGTTGTTTGACAGGATTTTGAATGCTGACATTGTGTTGATGCCAGACTTGGCTACAGTGCTTTGGGCTGTCCTGGCGTTGGTTGTGATCTCTGTGATCTCTGCGCTGCTCCCTGCGCTGCTTGTCTCACGCTTCAAGCCGATCGATGTCGTGAAAGGCGAGTTCCGCTTCAAGAACAAGATGATTTTCGGCAAGGTGTTCATCGTGCTTCAGACCGTGTTCAGCACTATCCTTATCACTATGGCGATCACCATGGCGGCGCAGGTTGGCTATCTGGTCAACCTTCCTGTCGGTTATGAGACAAAGGACATCATTCAGGTCGCTTCCCAATATGTAGGCTATAGGAGAGGACCTCAGGATGCGCTCCGCAACAGATTGAAGGCTTTGCCTCAGGTGGTTGACGTGGGCCTTGGAATTACCTCTCCGGTAGCATGCGGAGCGAATGGTCTTCACGGTGAGGACGGTCAGTTGATAGGCTGGATGCGTATGTCCCAGCTGGACACGACTTCGCTTAGAATTCTGGGGATCAAGGTCTTGGAAAAGTACAGCGAACTGTCTTCGCCAAAAGTGCTTTTGACGGAGACTTCCAAGAGGAGCCTTGATGTGACGGCGGAGCATCCTTACGCTGGTGGAAGCTACACCAAGGGTGAATATGAAATCTGTGGCATAATCCCGGATTTCCGCGCCAACAACGCCCTCTTTGAGCCGATGGAGAATGAGCGGAACTCCATAAGGATTATTGACGAGAATTATGATTATGCCTTCATTCAGCTTCTTAAGATAACGGGTGACCGCTCCGAGGCTATGGCCGCTGTCAAGAATGTCTGCAGAGAGTTTGCGAAGGAGATCACAGGCGTTCCTGTGGAGATGGAGGCTTACTACCTGGACGAGAAACTGGTAGATGATCTGAAGGGCACCAAGAACACAATGCTTCTCGTGATTTCGTTCATGATTATGGCCATCTTGATCTCGGCTCTCGGCCTGTTTGCGATGTCTCTCTATTTCACTGAGCAGCAGAGCCGTCAGATCGCTGTCCGCAAGGTCTTTGGCGCGGAGGTCAGCTCGGCGGTCTGGACATTGTCCAAGTCATTCATGATCATGAGTCTTGTAGCTGTCGTGCTTGCCGCTCCGTTCGCTGTGTGGGGTATCACAAATTACCTTCAGGCATTCTACACCAAGATCGCCTTCCCTTGGTGGGCGGTTGTGCTTGCGGCTCTGATCTCGCTGCTGATCTCATTCCTCTCCGTGGTCGGCCAGACCTACAGCGCCGCCACCAAGAATCCGGTCAAGACTCTGGGACAGGATTAATGATCAGTCGCTTCGATGGTAGGTGAGCTTTGCCGAACCACAGGCTCAGCGACCGTGAGAACGGGTAGGCTTGACAAACGATGGTCACTGAGCTTGTCGAAGTGACCAGACGACGGAAAATCAGGGGGTAAGAACCCAACTTTATACGTTTTTTATCAAAATTTACGTTTTTGTTCCTTATAATTGCGGAACATGAGCTGTAAACTATGATAGGAAACGTTGCCTTTAATGATGTACTAACCTCCCTTGGCGACCTCATCATGCCACGCGAATGCATTGTCTGCGGACGGCCTCTTGCCCTGCGCGAGCGCCACCTCTGCATCGGATGCCTTGCCGACCTGCCACGGACATATTTCTCGAATATGCCGCACAACCAACTTGCCGACAGATTCAATGCATTGATCCAGAGCGATCTGGATGCGACCGGCGTTTTTGAGGAATATTCCTACGCCACCTCCTTGTTCTTTTACCGCTCCCAAACAGGCTACAGGCTGATCACCCAGAGGCTGAAATATCATTCAGACTATGCCGCCGGCCGTTATTTCGCCTCTATGCTCGGTCGTGAAATGGCCGCTTCGAAAGTCTTCGCTGATGTGGATGCAGTGATTCCCGTTCCTCTCCATTGGACCCGCCGCTGGTTCCGAGGCCACAACCAATCCGAGGTCATAGCCGAGATTCTGGCTGGAAACCTCGGGGCTGAGATGCGCGCGGACATCCTGTACCGGAAGCGTCGAACCCGTACCCAAACAAAACTTTCGGTTGAGGGCAAGGCACGCAACGTCGAGGGCGCATTCCGCGCCAGAAGACTGAAGGCGGTCCCTGAATATTCACACATCCTTCTTGTTGACGATGTTTTCACAACCGGAGCGACCCTCCGCTCCTGCCAGAAGGCATTGAGGGCGGTTTTTCCGCCGCCTGTCCGCATCAGTGTGGCCACTCTTGCCTGTGTGGGAATGTAAGATATGTTACAATAAGGTTACGAATCGTAAGGATAAACGTTTTATATAGACTTTTCAACCAAATTATATGTATTTTATACCATGAGACGTGGGTTTATTAAAACTGACTAAAATTTTTCCTTATTGTTTATAGGGCTGGGAATAAAACGGTTAAGTAAGAGAATGAGCAAAATTTTATCAAAAAATATTTAAAAAAGTTTGCAAGTATCAAAAAAAGCTGTACCTTTGTACTCGGGTTGAGCAAGGAGGTTCTCTCCCCGATCAACCTATTGGTTATTAGTTTTAGTGTTATTAATTATGTGGTTAGAGTGAGAGTCCACGCGCGATGCGTCGACGCTCATTTTTTTTGTATATGCCCCATCCTCAGATATGTCAGGTCGCTTCGACAGGCTCAGCGACCGAGACGGTGGATCAAGGAGCCGAGATCAAGTCCGAAACTGTTCGGTCACTGAGCTTGTCGAAGTGACCTACTATTCGTAAATTTGTCAGAAGAAAAACACAACGAATATGATAGAACTTGGAATCAAAGGCCGTCAGGAGGAGATCGTGACGGAGGAACTGACCGCCAGCCACATCGGCAGCGGGACGGTGAGGGTGTTCGCCACCCCGATGATGATCGCCCTTATGGAGCGCACAAGCCGCTTGAGCGTAAAGCCTTACCTTGAGGAAGGGCAGGAGACCGTAGGAACCAAAGTGGACGTGTCGCATATCTCATCCACACCTGTAGGGCTGAAAGTGTGGTGCGAAAGCGAGGTCGTGGAGATCGACCGCCGCCGGATTGTCTTCAAGGTTGCGGCCTACGATGAGAAAGGTCTCATTGGCGAGGGCACTCATGAGCGCTTCGTGATAGATGTCGCAAAGTTTCAGGCCAAGGCAGAGGAAAAAAGATAGAGCCGTGTAGGCTATAAGCCTGTCTTTCAATGAAAAACGCCTTCCCCTTTAGCGTTCGTCAACTAAAGGGGAAGGCGTTTTTCGTTGAATATAAACAGATTATCCTCCACTTGTTTTCGTAATGTGCTTTGATTTTTATATCTTTGCGGTTGTACCACAGGATGAGTGGATCTAGAATCAATTAATAGTTCTAACTTTAGTTTATGACTTACAAGGTTTTTATAAGCTATTCCAGAAAAGACGGCAGGATAGCCGACAGGATTTGTGAGGAACTGGATAAGGCTGGCATTACCTATTTCATTGACCGGGAAGCCATTAAAGGCTCCGAGGATTTTCCTGATGTGATCTCGCAGGCTATCGGGGAATCGGAATTGTTTCTGTTTCTCGCCAGCAGGAATTCCTATAAGTCAACGTTCACCAACAAAGAGATTGTCTATGCTGTCAACAACTGTCCTAATTCAGCGATTCTGCCTTACATCATTGATGACAGTGTTCTGCCCAAAAATCTCGAGTTTCTTCTGAGTGATGTGAACTGGATAACCATTAAGGATTTCCCGATAGAGTCCGGGTTTATCCCGCATGTGACCGCCGTTCTTGATGACCCGAAGATATTATACAATTCCAAAGGCTTGAAACGCCGTAAGATCAGCAGGGTGTTCACGGTATTTCTTCCGATTGTGACTGTCATCGCGACCCTTGCGCTGGTCCCTTCAATTGTTGACAGGCACAGGAAGGTGAAGGCTGACGCGGCCGCGGACAAAGACAAGAAGGAATATCTTGCCACGGTTGCGAAGTCTGACTCCTTGGTGAGGGTTGTCCGGCAGCTTCGGTCAAAGGACAATCCCGAGGCAACGGTCAAGGAGGAGATCGAGTGCCTTAAAAAGGCGTACGAACTGTTGGGTACATCGGCGGAGATCAGCAAGGGTTATTCCAATTCATCATATTCCTCACTTTTTATCCCGGACATGGTGGCTCCTCGCAAGGCTTCATTGACTTCCAGCCTTGACTCGATTTTCACGTATTGGAAAGATCTGGCGCAGGATTCGTACAGATTGTACAAGTCGGGGATCGCAGAGGAAAGGGATTATGCGGTCAAATTCATCGACTATGCTCTGGATGCGAAGCCGGACAAGAACCTTGAGGCATTAAGACAACAATTACAATAATATTCAACGTACACATTATGAAAAGATTGTTCCTGCTTATTCTGACCACACTGGTGTCTTTTTCATTGCTTGCACAGAGTTCAACTTTTGACGAGAGATATTCAAACGCCTTGCGTTACTATGAGTCTCATAAGTACACGCGTGCGATTGAATTGCTGAATTCTTTGATAAAGGTCCGGGGCATCACTCCCGACCAGAAGAAAAAGGCCGTCTATCTTAAAGAGAAGTGTGGCAACGCCCTTAAGGCCGAGAAAGTGTTCGTCATCGACGGTGATTCCATCGATGCGGATTTTCAGGGAGGCAAGTTTGGATTCAAAGTGACTTCCGGGAAGAATTGGTCTGTCGCGGAGTCTCCGACATGGTGCATGAGTTCGACGACCAAGGACAGTCTTTATGTGACTGTGTCAAGAAATGAGGTGACCAATCCGCGTCAGGGTAAGGTGGTGATCACCAACAAGGCCACGACGCAGATAGTGTTCATCAGCCAGGATGCCCGTCCGGAAGCGATGAGGACGGTCCGGATCTCCACCGTGCCGGAGAGGGCCAGGGTGATTTTGGACGGAAAGACCCTTTCCACGTCTCCGTGTGACTTTGTCTTGGGGGCTGGATCGCACACCTTGCGCTTTGAGAAGAACGGTTATGACACGAAAGACACCACGTTGACTGTCCAGAATGTGCTGTCGGACACTCCGGTTGATTTGAAGACACATCTGAACCCGATCTTCGGGACCGTCAGGGTAAAGGTGGTCCCGGAGGAGGGGTTTGACTTTGACTCGGCCCCGGAGGTGAAGATAAACGGAAGAAGGGTGGATCTGGAGTCCGGTTTCATAAATGATTTTGACGCTGACGAGAACCTGATGCCTTATTCTGTCTATAAGGATGGGTATATTCCTGTCATGCCTGGTACAGTGACGGTTGCGGTGTCGGCACCTGGGTTCAAGGGTGAGTCCACATCCATGAAGGTCAACAGAGGCACCAACATTGATGTCGATTTCATGATGAAGGCGGTTTACGGTACATTGTCTGTCAACGGTAATGACGCGTCGGTAGGTGCGGAAATCCTTGTCGATGGCAAACGTGTTGGAATGATGCCTTCGGGCAAGATCCGCATCAAGGTCGGTGAACACAAGATCATGTTCCGGAAAGAGGGCTCGGACACCGAAGAACCTTTCTACAACGTGAACATCAGGGAGAATCTTGACACGTTGCTGGGTGTGACCATGAAGACGTTCGGCCTTTACCGGTTTGCCACGGAGCCTGACATGGCCAATGTGATTTTGGATGGCAGATTGATGGGA
Organism: Lachnospiraceae bacterium; assembly: GCA_963604455.1. Classification (GTDB taxonomy): domain Bacteria; phylum Bacteroidota; class Bacteroidia; order Bacteroidales; family UBA932; genus Cryptobacteroides. The sequence goes on from CAVCRL010000382.1 coordinate 9,431, forward strand.
GTCACTCCGCTCGATTTGAAGTTGCTGGACGGTGAGCACACGGTCAAGATCGAGAAAGAGGGCTATGATTCATACGAAGCCAACATTGTCACGGATCTGACTCCTGGTGTCCATGAGGTCGATGTCCGGATGGAAAAGTCCTACCAGTTCAGAATCACATCCGATGAGGAGAATACCTATGCCACCGTGATCGGCGAGAAAAAGACTTACATCAAGGACGAGCATTTGCCTTACACCTTGAAACTTCCTTTCAGCGAGACTCCTTACAAACTTGTGGTAAGGCATTCGGACAACAAGCTGGCTTTCAGGAAAAACATAAAATTCAACTCTAAAACCAAGGATCACTACAACGTCAAGACTTGGTCGAGATACAATGTCCAGGCTCTCGGAGGGAATTACTATCTGAACGAGGTTTCGCTCTTCGATGACGCCGCGTTCAAGAGCTACAGATATGTTGCGGACGCGTCATTGCTGAAATTCAAATTCTTCAATGGATTTTCGACATCTGTCTTGAAAGGTTCGCTTTATTTGGCTGATGACAAGGACGAGGCATTGAATATTCCTGAGGAGGGTGATAAAAAAGCGTTGTCGCTGACAGGCGATGACAATGTCAACATGCTGTTTTTTCTGGCACCTATATTCCTGAATGGAGAATTCAGGGTCGGCGGAGGCCTGACAGATTTCATTGACGCTGGCCTTGTGGCTGGATACGCCTGGTGTCCGCGTCTTTGTTTTGCCGGGGAATATAACCACCTTTCCGGTACGGACTTTTTTGTGGGTGCGGAGGTGTGCAGCAGGCTCCATTCAATCAACTTCAATCTGAAGTGTGGAGTTCAGGTCTTCAAGGGAGAGGCCAATCTCTACCGTAAGGGGCAATCCGGTTCGGGGAGCAACGACTCTAATTGGTACCACAAGAACATTGACAGAAGCCAGTTCGTGGTCTCAGTCGGCTTCTCGTTGGGAGGAAAGGATTCGAAGGGAAACAATTATTTGAGAGTGTTCTGATAAGATGCGAAACTGTCTGTCAATGACGAACATCTACTTTTGGGCCGCATTGATCGTCAGCGTGCTCTATGTGCTTATGCTTGTCAGAATGTATAGGCGCAAGGTCAGGAAGTTGTGGATTCCGGTGATTGTCATAGCTGTGCTAAGCTCCGGGATGTACGGATTCATCTACTATGAGATGGGTGTCCGGTCATTGCTTCCTTGGCTTACATTCTCGATAATGAGTGCCGTGAAGATGTTTCTCGGAAGCGTGAACTCCAACTGCCTTTTCAATGTGCTGACCAATCCGGAACTGGTCCGGCACTCACAGTTGATCCTTACGATCGCCGCCACATTGTTCCTGTGCTCGGTCGCCACGACATCCTATTTCGTGATGTATGTCTTGTACCGGTTGAGCGAAAGCCGTCTGTGGCTGTGGCATAACAGGAAACGGGCTTGTAGGGGCGCATCGATAATCTTCGGCACGGATTCAAGGTCAATCGGTCTTGCCAAGGACATTGCCTCCAAAGGTACGGAGACGGTCATTCTGGTGGATTTCCCGGACAAGGAGGACGGAGGTGGCGCCGAGTCGTTCAGGTACATATTCAATCTTCGCAGCGACGAGCGTGATTGTTCCTCGTCCATCGGAAGAAACGCCAATGTCCATGTCCTCAGGGCAAAGAGGCATCTGAAATATTCATCCGATGCCAATGCTTTCAAATACATTGGATTGGAACGTCTTGAAGATTGGGCTTCGGCTCCGGGCAGCAGGATATTCATCTTGTCGGATGATGAGCGGGAGAACCTTGTCTGTCTGGAGAACCTGCTTCATTCCGACAGCGGGATCACGGTCTATTGCCATGCCAAGCGAGGTGGGCTGAACACCCGTTTCTCGATGGCTGTGGAGTCTGATGTCCATTTCATTGATTCGGCTTTTCTTATCGGTCAGTCGTTGAAGTCAAAACCGGAATTCGCTCCGGTCAATTATGTTAATGTGGCGGTGGATAAGGACGGGAACAAACTGGGCTATGTCACTTCGGCGTTCAACTCGATGATCATCGGGTTCGGCAACGCCGGGCAAGGGGCTTTGAGGTTTCTCTACGAGTTCGGAGCGTTTCCGGACAAGGAAGGGAACAAGTCTGGATTCCACTGCGATGTCGTTGACAGGAACATGAATGATTTTCTGGGAGATTTTTTCTACAGGGTTCCTGGATTGAAAGGTTGTGATGAGGTCTCTTTTTTCAACATGACGACAGGGGCGGACTCGTTCCGGGACATGTTTCTTGAGAAGCTTGACACGCTCAACTATGTGGTCGTGGCCTTGGACGACGACAATGAAAGCCTCCGTGTAGGATTGGATTTGCTGGAGACGGCTTTCCGCTACAGAAAGGGTGGTGTGAGGAATCTGATCATCGCCGTGCATGTTGAATCTGCCACGGATCATGACAGGAAGATTGTCAGGTTTTACTCTGATGCCTACGGCGATGTCATCCGTTTGTTCGGGGACGGTCAAAGTATCTGGACTTCGGACAACATTTTCGGCCTGTCTTTCAGGGACGAGGCGATCATGTTCTACGACAACTACCAGAAAGCCACCGCAGGCAAGGAAACCTGGGAAGAGCGGAGGACGGGTCTGAAGGAAAGAAGGCGCATGGAGGGGAAACCGGAGCTTTACGCCATTCTGGAACTCCAAAGAAAAGAATTTCAGGACATGTCAAACGCATGGCACAGGTACACGAAGATGAGTCTGTGCTCTCCTGTTGTCTGGGATGATCCTAAGGTTGCTGACGGGATTCCGTACAATTATTCCGGTTCTCATTCGGACAGTGGCGAGCCGACATATTCATGTCTGGAGAAACTGGCTGTTTGTGAGCACCTTCGCTATGAGGCTTCCCACATCATCAACGGCTACACCCTTGCTCCCGAAAGGAACGAACTTAAGAAGCAGCTTGAGAACCTTGTTCCGTACAATGATCTTTCGGAGTTCATCAAGCACTATGACTGGCTGGTGGTCAAGACTTCACTGATGCTCCAACGGAAAGGCTGATCTGCTGTGGGGCACGGTACCTTATGGAGGGTTATGGCTTGATATTCATGAATATAATAAATACTCCTCCTGCCCATTACAGACAGGAGGAGGTTATTGTTGCTACTTAATATTCAAGTAGTTGGCCTCCACGGCTTCCTTTGTGCCCTAGCAGTTCATCGCACCGCAGCAGTGGATGACCTGACCGGAAACATAGCTGGAGAGGTCGCTGGCGAGGAAGACAGCCACGTTGGCGACATCCTCAGGGGTGCCTCCACGGCGGAGCGGAATCTGCTTTACCCAAGCGTCACGCACTTCCTCGGAGAGGGCGTTGGTCATGTCCGAGATAATGAATCCCGGGGCGATGCAGTTGGCTCTGATGCCGCGCGGACCCATCTCCTTGGCGATGGACTTGG
>CAVCRL010000383.1:0-9355 GCA_963604455.1 Lachnospiraceae bacterium
CTTCCAGGTGTTTCAGGAAATATTCCCGATCGAAGACACGAGGAACAACTACAAGCTGGAATTCATCGACTATTTTATCGATCCACCTCAGTATTCGATCGACGAGTGTCTTGAGAGAGGGCTGACCTACAATGTTCCTCTGAAAGCAAAACTCCGCCTTTCGTGCACCGATCCCGAGCACGAGGACTTTGACACAAGAGTCCAGGATGTGTATCTCGGCAACATTCCTTACATGACGCCGGCCGGCACATTCGTAATCAATGGATCAGAAAGAATCATAGTGTCCCAGCTGCACCGCTCACCTGGTGTGTTCTTCGACCAGAGCATGCACGCTAACGGAACGAAGTTGTATTCAGCCAGAATCATACCGTTCAAGGGCTCATGGATTGAATTCGCGACAGACATCAACAACGTGATGTACGCCTACATCGACCGTAAGAAGAAATTGCCTGTAACGACTCTTCTTCGCGCGATCGGCTTCAATTCCGACAAGGACATCATAGACATATTCGGTCTCGCAGACGAAATCGAGGTCACAAAACAGAATCTTGAGGAGAACAAAGGCAGGAAACTCGCCGCAAAGGTACTCAAGACATGGACAGAGGATTTCGAAGACGAGGACACCGGTGAGGTTATCCCTATCGAAAGGACCATCCCGATCGTGGAGAGAGGTGAGGTTCTGGACGATGACACCATCGCCAAAATTTCCGACACCGAGGTCAAGTCAATCCTTCTCCAGAAGGACGAGGCCAACTCAAATGAATATGCGATCATATTCAACACCCTCCAGAAGGACCCTACCAACACTGAGATTGAGGCTGTCAACTACATCTACAAACAGCTTCGAAATTCCGAACCGCCTGATGAGGCGACGGCAAGGGACGTCATCGACAAACTCTTCTTCTCCGAGAAGAGGTACGACCTCGGCATTGTAGGAAGGTTCCGTCTGAACAAGAAACTCGGGCTCTCAACAGATCCTGAGGTCAGGGTGCTCACCAACACCGACATCATCGAGATCATCAAGTATCTCATCCAGCTCATAAACTCCAAGGCCACTGTCGATGACATTGACCACTTGAGCAACAGACGTGTGCGCACAGTAGGCGAACAGCTCGCCAACCAGTTCAGCGTCGGCCTCTCAAGAATGGCGAGGACCATCCGCGAAAGGATGAACGTACGCGACAGCGAGCAGTTCAACCCGATCGACCTGATCAACGCGAAGACATTGTCTTCTGTGATCAACTCGTTCTTCGGTACCAGCCAGTTGTCACAGTTCATGGACCAGACCAACCCTCTGGCCGAGATCACGCACAAGCGCCGTCTCTCAGCCCTTGGTCCGGGAGGTCTTTCCAGAGACAGAGCCGGATTCGAGGTGCGAGACGTGCACTACACACACTACGGACGTCTCTGCCCTATCGAGTCACCTGAAGGCCCAAACATCGGACTTATCTCTTCACTTTGCGTCTATGCGAGGATCAACCAGCTCGGATTCATCGAGACTCCTTACCGCGAGGTCCACGAGGGAAAGGTTGACCTGACAGACAAGGGCTGGCACTACATGACAGCCGAGGAGGAGGAGAACAAGCTTGTCTCCCTTGCCAAGGTGAAGATGGAGGATGACGGGACAATCAAGGAAGACAGAATCCAGTGCCGCCTTGAGGCTGACTTCCCGGTAGTCTCCAAAGAGCAGGTTGACTACATGGACGTCGCGCCGAACCAGATGGCGTCAGTCGCGGCATCACTTATCCCGTTCCTTGAGCACGATGACGCCCACCGAGCATTGATGGGTGCGAACATGATGCGTCAGGCGGTTCCGCTTCTCCGTCCTGAGTCCCCTATCGTGGGAACAGGCCTGGAGGAAAGGGTCTGCCTCGACTCCAGAACGCAATACGTTGCCGAACGCGAAGGCGAGGTGACTTATGTTGACGCCAAAGAGATAAGAATCAAGTACGACAGGACAGACGATGAGAAATTCGTCTCATTCACGCCTGACGAGACAGTGTACACCCTTCCTATATATAGAAGGACCAACCAAAGCACAACCATCACCTTGAAGCCTATCGTACGCAAAGGTGAGAAAGTGGTCAAAGGTCAAGTTCTTACGGAAGGATATGCCACACAGAACGGCGAGCTTGCACTCGGACGTAACCTCAAGGTCGCTTTCATGCCTTGGAAGGGTTACAACTACGAGGATGCCATCGTGCTCTCAGAGGAGATGGTGAAGTGGGATATTCTCACCTCAGTGCATGTTGACGAATACCTCACCGAAGTCCGCGAGACAAAGCGTGGCATGGAGGAGCTTACCTCGGATATTCCTAATGTGAGCGAGGATGCGACAAAGGATCTGGACAAGCAAGGTATCATCAGGGTAGGTGCCCACATTGAGCCGGGCGACATCATGATCGGTAAGATCACCCCTAAGGGTGAGAGCGATCCATCACCTGAAGAGAAGCTGCTCAAGGCCATCTTCGGAGACAAGGCCGGCGATGTGAAGGATGCTTCGCTCAAGGCCAATCCGTCCCTCAGCGGTACTGTCATCAAGACAGCGCTCTACGCCAAAGCGGCAAAGGAGGGCAACAGAAGAGCCGCCAAGACTGATCAGAAGGCACGCCTTGACCTTATTCAAGAGGAGTTCGACAAGAAGGCCGCCAAGCTGTACGCTGATTTCTTCAAGAGACTGACCGTCCTGACAAAGGGCAAGAAGAGCGCGGGCGTCAACGACCTCTACGATGTCGAGATCATCGCCAAAGGCAAGGAAATCACTGTCGAGAAACTAAAGAGCATTGATTTCCAGAACATCAACTCAAGCAACTGGACAGCGGACGAGAACACGAACCTCCTCGTGCAGGAGCTCATCAACAACTACTGCCTTACCTACAAGGTGGCAGAGGCTGAGTGCAAGAGGCAGATGGACAAGATCAAGGTAGGAGATGAACTCCCTAACGGAGTCATGCAGCTCGCCAAGGTCTATATCGCCAAGAAGAGGAAGATCACTGTCGGTGACAAGATGGCCGGCCGTCACGGTAACAAAGGTATCGTGGCCAAGATCGTCCGTCAGGAAGACATGCCGTTCCTTGAGGACGGAACCCCTGTGGACATCGTTCTGAACCCTCTGGGTGTGCCTTCACGTATGAACCTCGGCCAGATCTACGAGACTGTACTCGGATGGGCCGGCGCAAGGCTCGGGTTGAAGTTCAGCACCCCGATCTTCGACGGTGCGACCATCGAGGAGATCTGCGACTACACTGACAAGGCCGGTGTACCAAGATACGGAAAGACTCACCTGAGGGACGGCGGAACAGGCGACTGGTTCGACCAACCGGCGACAGTCGGCGTGATCTACATGATCAAGCTGGGCCACATGGTTGACGACAAGATGCACGCGCGTTCCATCGGGCCATATTCACTCATCACCCAGCAGCCTCTCGGCGGTAAGGCACAGTTCGGAGGCCAGAGGTTCGGAGAGATGGAGGTCTGGGCCCTTGAGGCGTTCGGCGCGGCCAACGCCCTTCAGGAGATCCTCACCGTCAAATCAGATGACGTGACCGGACGTTCGAAGACTTACGAGGCTATCGTCAAGGGAGACCCGATGCCGAACCCAGGCATCCCGGAGTCCCTCAACGTTTTGCTCCACGAGCTCAGGGGACTTGGTCTCAAGGTTACTTTGGATTAATTTTCAAGAATATTGACATTCAAGAATATGCCTACTTTCAATAATAAGGAAAACAAGGTAAAGAGCAACTTCTCGAAGATCAGCATCTCGCTGGCCTCCCCAGAGGACATCTCGGCGAGGTCATGCGGCGAGGTACTGAAACCGGAGACGGTCAACTACAGGACCTACAAGCCGGAAAGGGACGGACTCTTCTGCGAAAAGATTTTCGGACCGACCAAGGACTACGAATGCTATTGCGGAAAGTACAAGAGGATCCGCTACCGCGGAATCGTCTGCGACAGATGCGGTGTAGAGGTGACAGAGAAGAAAGTCCGCAGGGAAAGGATGGGCCATATCGCCCTGACAGTGCCTGTGGCTCACATCTGGTACTTCAAGTCAGCGCCTAACAAGATCTCAGCCCTTCTCGGACTTCCTGCAAAGAAGCTCGAATCAGTCATCTACTATGAGAAATACATAGTTGTCAACCCTGGAGACAGCGGGCTTGAGAAGATGGACCTTCTCTCTGAGGACGAGTACCTCGATGTTCTCGCCAAGCTTCCTGAGAATGATGAGCTTGCATTCGACGATCCAAGGAAGTTTGTCGCGAAGATGGGAGCGGAAGGCATCTACGAGCTTCTCAGGGAGACGGATGTCGAGAGCCTGTCAAAGGAACTCCGCATCAAGATGCTCAACGAGACCTCACAGCAGAGGAAAGCCGAGCATCTGAAGAGACTGAGCGTCGTGAAGTGGTTCATGGAGTCAAGGAACATCAACCGTCCGGAGTGGATGATAATGAAGGTCATTCCGGTGATTCCGCCGGATCTCCGCCCTCTCGTTCCGCTCGATGGAGGCCGCTTCGCCACCACTGACCTGAATGATCTCTACAGAAGGGTGATCATCAGGAACAACCGACTCAAGAAGCTCATCGAGATCAAGGCTCCGGAAGTCATCCTGCGTAACGAGAAGCGTATGCTTCAAGAGGCCGTTGACTCACTGTTCGACAACTCCAAGAAGTCAAGCGCTGTCAAGAGCGAATCCAACAGGGCTCTGAAATCACTCTCTGACTCACTCAAGGGAAAGCAGGGACGTTTCCGTCAGAACCTCCTCGGAAAGCGTGTGGACTATTCAGCGCGTTCCGTCATCGTTGTGGGTCCGGAACTGAACATGCACGAGTGCGGTCTGCCTAAATTCATGGCTGCCGAGCTCTATAAGCCGTTCATCATCCGCAAGCTCATCGAAAGAGGAATCGTAAAGACGGTCAAGTCCGCCAAGAAGATAGTGGACAGGAAAGATCCTGTGATCTGGGACATTCTGGAGAACGTGATGAAAGGTCATCCGGTTCTCCTCAACCGTGCCCCTACCCTCCACAGACTTGGTATCCAGGCATTCCAGCCAAGAATGATCGAAGGCAAAGCCATCCAGTTGCACCCACTCGCATGTACGGCCTTCAACGCCGACTTCGACGGTGACCAGATGGCCGTCCACCTTCCTCTGGGCAACGCCGCCGTCATGGAGGCACAGCTTCTCATGCTCGGTTCCCAGAACATTCTTAACCCTGCGAACGGCTCTCCTATCACAGTCCCTTCACAGGACATGGTACTCGGACTGTACTACATAACAAAGATCAGGAAGGGTGCGAAAGGAGAGAAGATGAACTTCTACGGACCAGAGGAAGTTCTCGTCGCCTACAACGAGAAGGCTATCGACATGCACGCCGAGATCGGTGTAAGGCTTCCTGTTGACAAACAGGATCTGAGCAAAGGCTACGAGATCAAGAAGACCACTGCGGGAAGGATCATCGTGAACCAGTACGTTCCGGATGAGGTTCCTTACGTCAATGAGGTTCTTGGAAAGAAATCTTTGCGAAAGATCATCACTGAGGTCATCAAGAGCACCGGTGTGACAAGAACTGCACAGTTCCTTGACGACATCAAGAACCTTGGTTACTACCAGGCTTTCAGGGCCGGTATCTCGTTCAACCTTGGAGATGTCATCGTACCGGCAGAGAAGACCAGCCTTATCGAACAGGGATACAAGCAGGTCGAGGAGATCAAGAACAACTACGCGATGGGATTCATCACCAACAACGAGCGCTACAACAAGGTGATCGACCTTTGGACCTCCATCGACAGCAAGCTTACGAACATCGTCGAGCAGCAGATCTCCGCAGACCAGCAGGGATTCAACCCAGTCTATATGATGCTGGATTCCGGAGCCCGTGGTTCAACCCAGCAGATCAAGCAGCTCTGCGGCATGCGTGGACTTATGGCCAAACCTCAGAAGTCCGGCGCGGCTGGAGCTGAGATCATCGAGAACCCTATCATCTCCAACCTTAAGGAGGGAATGACGGTGCTCGAGTACTTCATCTCCACGCACGGTGCCCGTAAGGGTCTGGCCGACACCGCCCTCAAGACCGCTGACGCCGGTTACCTTACCCGTCGTCTTGTCGATGTCTCACACGACGTCATCATCACGGAGGAAGACTGCGGCACACTCAGGGGCCTTATCGCAACAGCCATCAAGAACAAGGACGAGATCGTCGAGTCTCTCGGAGAGAGAATCCTCGGACGTACCTCTGTTCACGACATATTCAACCCTCTCACCGGTGAACTCATCATCAAGGCCGGAGAGGAGATCCGTGAGGCCACAGCCAATCTGATCGACCACTTGCCTATCGAGCAGGTTGAGATCCGTTCAGTGCTCACGTGCGAGTCCCGCAAGGGTGTCTGCGCGAAGTGCTACGGACGTAACCTTGCGACCAGCAGAATGGTTGAGAAGGGAGAGGTTGTCGGAGTCATCGCCGCACAGTCCATCGGTGAGCCTGGTACACAGCTTACCCTGCGTACCTTCCACGTCGGTGGTACAGCTTCCAGCACAGCCGCGGATTCATCAATCGTGGCCAAGTACGACGGCAAGCTTGTCTTCGAGGAACTCAGGACAATCCAGAAAGTCGGAGAGGACGGAGTTGTCCAGGACATTGTTGTCAGCCGTATGACCGAGGTCAGCATCATCGACGAGAACACAGGAATCACCTACTCACACTACGATGTCCCTTACGGTTCCAAGCTGTACTTCAAGGACGGAGACACGATCAAGAACGGCGACCTGCTCTGCGAGTGGGATCCTTACAACGCCATCACGATTGTCGAGACCGCCGGTAAGGTTCAGTTCGACAACCTCATCGAGGGTGTAACATTCCGTGAGGAAGCCGCTGACGAGTTCGCGGTCAACAAGGACAAGGTCATCATCGAGGCCAGGGACAAGACAAAGAACCCTTCTATCCTCATCCTCGACGACGAAGGCAACCAGATCAGGCAGTACAACCTTCCTGTCGGCGCCCACCTTATCGCCAACAACGGAGACAAGGTCAATGTCGGTGACGTGATCATCAAGATTCCTCGCGCGATCGGTAAGTCAAGCGACATCACCGGTGGTCTTCCAAGAGTCACCGAGCTCTTCGAGGCCAGAACACCTTCCGCTCCTGCAATCCTTGCCGAGATCAACGGTGAGGTGCTCATGGGCAAGGTCAAGAGAGGTAACCGTGAGATCATCGTCAAGAACAAGTCCGGAATCGAGAAGCACTATCTCGTTCCTCTTACAAAGCAGATTCTGGTTCAGGAGAACGACTACGTCAAGGCCGGAACAAGGCTTTCAGACGGTGGCATCTCCCCTACCGACATCCTCAACATCCTCGGACCTGTCAAGGCTCAGGACTACATCGTCAACGAGGTTCAGGCGGTTTACCGTCTGCAAGGTGTGAAGATCAACGACAAGCACTTTGAGATCATCGTGCGCCAGATGATGCGCAAGGTTCAGATCACCAATCCTGGTGACACTGAGTTCCTGCAGGAAGAGCTGGTGGACAAGTGGGATTTCATGGACGCCAACGACAACATCTTCGGAAAGTTCTATGTCATCGATGCAGGAGATTCCCAGAAATACATGCAGGGCGACATTATCGACGCCCGTGACATGAGGAATGAGAACTCTTCGCTCGAAAGGCAGAACAGGAAGATGATGGCAGTCCGCGAGGCAAATCCGGCAACCGCGAAGCTCGTGCTTCAGGGTATCACCAGAGCCGCCCTCAGGACCAACAGCTTCATCTCCGCCGCTTCCTTCCAGGAGACAACCAAGGTGCTCAGCGAGGCCGCCATCAGGGCTCGTGTCGATCATCTCGAAGGTCTGAAGGAAAATGTCATCTGCGGTCACCTCATCCCGGCCGGAACAGGTCAGAAGGAGTTCCAGGACATCATCGTCGGCCGCAAGGACGAGTACGAGCAGGAAATGAACGAACTTTAAAGTTCTTCAATGAATATGAAAGGCTGGCTGTGGAGTGCTTCCACAGCCGGCCTTTTTTGAAGTGTATCTCAACGACAGCGTGTCAGCAGCTGTCGCGGACTATCAGGGTCGGGGCGATCAGGCGTTGGACAGGAGGAATATCCTGATGTTTGTTCTCAATGATGTCGATCAGGACTTGGGAGGCCAAGCGGCCGATTTCGGAGAGGGGCTGTTCGATGCGGGTGATGGCCGGGTCAAGAAAATCGAGGAAGCCGTTGTTGTCGAAGGAGATGATGCCAACCTGGTCCGGAACTTTGATGCCGAGCTCACGGAAGGCACGGATGGCGCCAAGCAGGATGGTTGATGAATATGCAAACACAGCATCATACCTCAGGCCATCCCGGAATATTCCCTTGACCTGTTCGTAACCATTCTCGATGGAGAATGCGTCACCTACGATGGCATATTCAACACCCTTGTCGCTGTGGGCCGCTATCGCGTCCTTGAATCCTCTGACACGCTCCATCGAAGGGGTCGAGTCCTCCACGCCCTGAATCGAAAGGATGTTGCGGTAGCCACGATTGATGAGATATTCAGTGGCCATGTAGCCTCCGGCGTAGTTGTCGGTGCAGATATACGGCAAGGAGGTGCCTTCAAAGTAACGGTCAATCAGGACTGTAGGGATGCCTCCGGTGATTTCGTCCATCAGTTTGGTAGTGTTGCCGACAGGGATAGCGATGATTCCGTCAACGCTTCTGGAGCGGAACATCACGAGTGAACTCTCGAAGTCCTTTTGATTCTCCAATGAGTCAGCCAGCAAAGTATGGTAACCGGCCAGTTTCAGGTTCTCTATCACCGTGCTGGCCAGAGTGGCAAAAAACGGGTTGTCAATCCCGGGGACGGTCAGGCCGATGGTGTAGGTACGGCTGGTCCTGAGCCCTTGGGCAAGCAGGTTCGGAGTATAGTTTACCCTTTTAGCTTCCGCACTGATGATCTCGATGGCCTTCTGGCTGATTCTTGACCTCTGTGCTTTTCCTGAAAGCACTCTGGAAACAGTGGAAACAGAATAACCGGTCTGCTCTGATATGGATTGAATAGTGTTTTTGCGCATAATTGATGTCTGTGGCCGCAAATATAAATATTTTTTAACGCTTACTTGATTTTTTTCTCTAAATTTGTTTTTTGGTATATAAAATATGAACTTTCTTGAAGAAAAGATCCTTTCAGACGGAGTGATCAAAGAGGGTAACATCCTCAAGGTGGACAATTTCCTAAATCACCAGATTGACATCGACATCATGAGGCAGGTGGCCTACGAATTCAAGCGCCGCTTCCGTGGCAAGACAGTGACCAAGATCCTGACCATCGAAGCGAGCGGCATCGCCATCGCGACATTGCTCGCCGATTTGTACGATGTGCCGGTCG
>CAVCRL010000384.1:0-8689 GCA_963604455.1 Lachnospiraceae bacterium
GGAGTGAAGAGATGCAAAGGATCCGTTCTGACATTGGTGACCATCGCGTCTCCGGACGGGAACAGCAACGACTGGCGATCAGCCTCAAGTTGCCCACGAACGTAGCCTTGAATATTCAAAAGAGAGTCAATCCGCTGATAGTCAGCCTCGGCCATATACAGAGGATAGTCGGAGGAGACTGATTCCATCACCTCGAAAGCCATTCCGCTGTCAACCGTGATCTGCCTTTGAGGGACGAGCCCGGTGGAGTCCACAGCGTTGAAAATGTCCTCGAAATCGTGGATCGCCTCGGAAATCTCATCCTCACCGGCCTCCGAGCCATCCTTGGCGGAAAAAATCAGGATGATATTGTTCTTCTTGCCAAGAGCGTTGTAGGCTTCGGAATATTTCGAGCTTTCCTCGTCACTCGGCAGGAATCTGGAGATGTCCTCCTCATAGTGAAGGCGTGAGGCCAGAAACAGACATATAGCCGCAAGAAGGACCGACAGCAAGGCCGCCAGCCATTTTCTTCCGGCAAGGAAGTCGTAGATTCTGAGAAAAAAATTTGTCACTTGATCTAAACTATCTTATGAATATACTCATTTTCCGCGAAGCATACGAGCCGGATAACCATAAATCAGAGCGAAAAAACACAACACCGTATTGAGGACACTGATGCGGAAAAAATCCCAGAACGGACGGAAATGAGTGACGCGTTCTCCTTCCGGAGGGTAGTATACATTGATTCCGACAGGAAGCATCCGGACTCCTTTCCAACATTGAAACACAAGCAGCTCCAACTCAGCCTCATAGCGGGAGGTCAGTAGGTGAAGCGCCCCGATATGGTTCAACTGATAGAGGCGGAAACCGGACTGGGTGTCGGGAAGGTTCACCCCCGTCTGGAGTCTGAACCAGAAATTGGAGAACTTGTTGGCGAATGTGTTGCCGCCGGGCATATTCTCCATCCGAAGGTTACGGCTGCCGACCAACATCGCGTCAGGATGTTTCTTAGCCTCTGCGGCGAACTCCGGGATGTCTTCCGGGAAGTGCTGACCGTCAGCGTCAATGGTTATGGCGCGCTCGAAGCCTCTGGACTTGGCTTCCTTGAAACCGGTCTTCAGGGCGTAACCCTTTCCGCGGTTTTTCTCATAGCGGACGACCACGGCTCCAAGTTCTTCAAGGGAATCTGACGAGCCGTCAGTGCTGCCGTCATCGACAACAATCACATCTTTGCAGAACTTTAACGTTCTCTGTACCACGTCCTTTATTGTAACGGCGTTATTGTAGACCGGAACTATTACACAAGTTTTCAACTCCTTCAATAGGCCGGGCGCTTCGACAAGCTCAGCGACCAGCTCTGTGGTCACTTCGGAAAGCTCAGAGACCGGTCCGGTGGTCGCTGAGCCTGCCGAAGCGACGGAAGGACAATCCGCACAGGAATATTCAAGGCTCATCCGGGAATAGACTTTCTCTCCGGAACGGACAGAAAGCTCAACCTTGACACAACCGTCAGCCTCAACCAAACCTGTGAATGAATATGCTACTTCGGCTCCCGGATAAAGAGGCTCCATAAACTTCAGGTCTGAGACGGTCTTGAGGGTCAATGATTTCCCAAGATGGATCTCAAGCAGTTCAGTGGCCACACGGATCTGAACAGCACCAGGAGTGATAGGATATTCAGGGAAATGTGCCTTGAAGATAATGTTGTCAGGTTCGAGTCTGATTAGTGGTTCGACAGAGCTCACCAACCGTGGTTCGAATCCGTTCTCGGTCTCCCTGACGGAGAGTAAAGTATAGAATGTGCCTGAAAGTCTCATTCCGGGATATTCATTTTTGAGAAAGTGTAACTCCGGTTCGGCCTCCGCATAATGATCTTATCGCCATCCAAGGTGACATATTCATCAGCCGAGGTTGCATTGAAGAGTCGTTTCAAGTCACGCGCTATCGCCTTGCGGATCAGGTATTTGTCGAGAGGCTTCATCACGTTGAGCAGTTTGACGTGGCGACGGTTCTGGCTCATTGTGAAATCAAAGGCTCTGATGCCGAACTCGTTGACTATTGTGCCGGCTATTTGGGTACCGATGCTTTTGACCACGCATATTCCTGAGAAAGAGGCGTTTTTGAAGGTTATGGCGACGGTGTAGCGGGTGGATTCATCGCCATTGAAAGGGAAAAGGTAGGGGGAGTTGGTGGCATCTGTCAGAGAGGTCACTTCGACAAGCTCAGTGACCACCGAAGCGCCACGCACGTCCGAAGAGAACGCCGCCACCAGAAGCAGACTAATCGACAACAAAAACCTTCGCATCAACCGTCTTGTTATATTCAGCGTTCATGATCGTGATCACCGTCTCGCCGCTGTTGTCAACCAAGTCCACCTCGCTGACTTTCAAGTCCTTGCCAAAATGCAGACGTATAGTCTTGAACATCTGCTTCATCTCTTTTTTAAGCGGCTCCAACTCAGCCACATAGCATCCGCCGTCAAGAAACATCCGCACCTTGAAGTCTCCTGAGCCGGACAGTCCCTGCCCCGTGATGCTGTTCATTATGATCCTCGCGATGGACTTGAAAAGCCGGTTCGAGTTCACATCCATCTTGCTGGATGTCTGGCTGCTCTGAAGTAGCACCTTCTCCCTGTTCAGAATGAAAAGGTAGGTGTAAGGGGAGACATATTCCCACCTCAACATTCCGCCTGAGAACCACATCTTTCCGGTCGAGACCATCTTCTCATTGAGGATGGCTATGTCCTTGACCTGCTTGAAATCAGCCTTGAGGCTTTTGATTCCGGCGCAGGAAGCGTCAATCTTTTGGATGGCCTCGGCCGCCTGCGCCTCCGTTAACGGCTTATAAACCGCTCCTAAAGCCGACAAAGAGGCGCAAAGCAGCGCAAGGCCAATGAATATTATTCTAAAACTTCTCATAATCACTTAGCTATGAACACGCAGCCGCTGATGATCAAAAAAACTCCGATCCACCTCGTTGCGGGAATATTCTCGTGGAATATGAATATGGCCGCGAGCATTCCGAACACATAGCTCAGACTGATCATCGGGTAGGCCATACTGAACGGAAACCTCTTGAGGATGTACATCCACAGGACCGTGCCTCCGGCATAGCAGAGGCCGCAGCCCAGAAACCACCAGTTCACGAGCAGGCGGCCGAAAAACGCCCACGTCCACTCGAAACTTCCCATTTTCTCAAGGGCGAACTTGAGAAGGACCTGGCCTCCGGAAAGCAGAAGGCTTTGGGCGACGGACAGTGTCAGCAGTCTCCACATAGGCTTTTGAGATAAACCAAACCTTTGTCCTCACCGGCATCGTTCACGACAAGGATGTCCTTGTCAAGGCCTTTGGCGATCCTCATCGCGGCTTCATAGACACCAAGGCCGGATGTAGAGAAGCATTTGCCGAACAGGGTGAAATAGTCGGAGCTGCGGAGGATTCGTGAGGCATTATATTCACTGACAATGGATTCCAGGTTCGTTGGAGAGTGGAGGATCTGAACGTCCGCGAGTTCGCAGAGAGGTCCCTTCGACAGGCTCAGGGACCGGTCGTCCGGCAGACTCGGGGTCTCTGAGCCTGTGGTTCGACAATGCTCACCAACCATCGAAGAGTCCGAGTCTGCGGAAAGGACGAAAGCGGATGAGGCCTCGGCGGCCGTGACGTTACCGTCGAAATAACCGGCCCCGCGCAGAAGTCTGTATGTGTCAGGAGTCGTCTCGTCGTGGGAACCGACAAGGGCGTTGCCCATCCTTCCAGCCTGAAGCTGAATGAAAGCGTCCAACAGAGCGCTCTCGAATGAGATGTCCTTCTGCGAATATGTGCAGTTGTACCCGTGACAACGAAGCAGGATGGCCACAGCCGAACTGATCGTGTTGTGTGTGGACATCATAAAATAAGTCGGCGGAAGCATCTCTTCCCCATCCCGACACATAGCTGAGAGGAAATTCTCCGTGTTCTCCATACACCCGAGTCCTGTGCCTGTGAATATCGCGTCAGGGCATTCAATGCCGGCATCCTTCAACGCGGTCAGGGAAACAGCGATGGCCCGTTTCAGAATCAAGCCCATCCTGCGAGCCTGCATCGGATTCAGAAACTGTTTGAAATCCGGATCCTGACTTCTGAGATACTCTCCTGAAAGCTGAGCCGGATCAGTCATCCAGTCCTCACAAAGAGGTTTCTGGACGGATATCTGGGCGGCAGAATGTATGTAAATCCTATTTGCCATAACGTGAGATCAACAGGGATGAGTCATTGCCTCCGAAACCGAAGGAGTTGCACAGAACGTGATCGAGCCGAACGCCTTGATGACCTTCCGCAGCCGGAACCACACCACCGTCAAACGGCTCTTTCCAGTTCAGGTTGGCCGGGATGAAGCCGTGCCTGATGGCAAGCAGACAGATCACAGCCTCTATGCTGCCGGCGGCGCTGGTCGTGTGACCGGTGAACGCTTTCGTGGAAGAAACCGACGGGATCTTGTCTCCGAAAAGACGGATCATCGCCCGGCTTTCGCTGGCGTCATTGTTCGGAGTGGCCGTGCCGTGGGCATTCACATAGTCAATGTCCCCAGGCTTCAACCCGGACATATTCAATGCCTTGGACATCGCAAGGAAAGCACCCTCACCGTCGTCCGAAGATGCGGTCTGGTGGAAAGCGTCGCAGGCGTTCCCGTAACCGTCAAGCGTTCCGATCGGAGCCACTCCCCTATTCAAGGCGTGTTCCTCGCTTTCCAAGACCACAAAACCGGCTCCCTCGCCAAGGTTCAATCCGTTACGGGTAGCGTCAAAAGGCCTGCACGGCTCGCTGTCCAGAATCTTCAGGGAGTTAAACCCGTTGAGATGGTATCTGGTCAGGCATTCCGAACCTCCGGCGACAACTACATCGCAAGGGCCGCTCTTGATCAGATCAGCGCCGAGCATTATCGAATTCGCCGCCGAGGAACAAGCCGTGGAAATCGTGGTGACAAGACCGAAACCTCCGAAAAAGTCAGCGATTCCGTCAGTGCAGCTGCCGCAGTCGTGAATACTGAAAAAGGCCGATTCTCCTTCCTGAATATAATGACGCTCAGTCAAGTCCATTCCCCCGACCGTGGTCCCGGAGATCAACGCGGCACGATTTGTATCCTTGATTCCCGCCTGCTCCATCGCCTCTTTGACAGCGATGATTCCCAACAAGGTTGTCCGAGGAATAATCCTGTCAACAGGTATTCCGAGAAGGCTTTTCAGTTCCTCATCGGACATATTCACTTCCCCGCAAGGAAGTTCGGAATGGGCGGTCTGAAGATGCCTGAGCCTCCCGACGCCGCTTTTCCTGGCGATCAGGGAACGCAAAGTCTCGTCCTTCCCCACCCCGATGGCGGAGATGATTCCGGCTCCTGTTATGACAATCCGCGCGGACACTTACTTCGCCTGGTTAGCCTGAATATATTCGGCCATAGTCCTGACGGACTTGAAGACCTCCTTGCCCTCGGCAGGGTTCTTCAGCTTGATGCCGTAGTTCTTCTCCAGAAGCAGCATAAGTTCCAGAGCGTCAATGGAGTCCAATCCAAGTCCCTCTCCGAAGAGTGGTGCGTCAGCGTCAATGTCCTCCGGTTTGAGATCAGCGAGTTTGAGAGCCTCGATGATCCTCGTTTTCAATTCGTTGATAAGCGCGTCCATATTCTTACTTTTCAATTAAATATAATTCAGCCTCAAAATGTTCGGAATCAGAGCATTCCAGCCAACCGGCGATGGCGGATTCCGTCACCGGATCCTGGAATGCTTGCTCCACAATATCTTTCATCACCTTGTCATCCTTTTCCTCAAGCACGTAGAAGGATGTCTCCCCATAGTACTTGTTCCGGATCGCGATCTCCCCGGTCACGATGTTCGGCAAGGTGTACACGAACACAGCCGGACTCGGGAAGAATCCATCTTTCCCGATAGTATTCTGATACTCAGAGTCATCCGCAAGCGATGCACTCCTGTTGAAGAATATCACCGCCCTGTCCTCGCAGTCCGTCTTCCTCGGCGTTTCCTCTCCCAAGAGCAATTCAGCGGCGACAAACCCAAGGCGGGCCAAAGGGTCCATCTTGAAGAACTTAGGATAGTCCCCTACCTTCTTCCTGTAGATATCCACCAGCAAATCCGCGCCGGAAGATTCAAATATAAGGATTTTTTCTCCAACGACCACCTTGTCCGGGGTAATCACAACATGAGCCTTTACTTTCATCTGTCACCTCCTTTCAAAATGCTGTCCCCTTTTACGAATATCCCGGCGGCGTTGCAGCCTCCGAATCCTGACAGCAGCTTCGCGAACGCCCGTTTCGTAGTCTTCCTCGGCTCCGGAGAGATGTCCAGCGGACAAGAGACTCCGCATTCTGAATATCCACGTGTCCCAAGCACAGTCCCGTCATCGACAGAGGCCATCGAAAGGATGGTCTCAAGGATTCCGGCGGCTCCCATCGTGTGACCGAAATAGCCTTTCAGGCTGTTCACAGGCACGTTTTGAAGTCCTGCTCTGGTCAATGCGATAGACTCCATCTCGTCATTGTAGGCGGTGGATGTGCCGTGGACCGACACGAGCGCCAGTTCCTCTGGCTTGATATCCCCAAGCACTGCCTTGATAGCCCTGAAACTGCCTTCTCCAGTCCTTGACGGTCCGGAAATATGGTTGGCATCGTTACGGATCGCTCCACGGAGCAGCACCCAGTCATCCAGAGCAGGTGTCTTGTACCGGAATATGATCGTGGCTGCGGCCTCTCCGAGATTCAGTCCTTTTCTCTGGGAGTCGAACGGTCTGCAAGCCTCCTGCGAGAGAGCCTTGAACGACTGGAATCCGGAGATGATGAAGCGAGACTGGACATCGGATCCGGTCACGATCACCGTACCGAACCTCCCAGCCTGAAGTTCCCTCATTGCCGTAATCTGGGCGCAAAGTCCGGAGATACAGGCATTTGACACGACAATCGGGGTGTTCCTGTTTCCGAAGAACCTGGCGATCTTCTCCGCAGAGTTTCCCAGCCTTTCCCTTTCGGCAGGATCGCCGCCGCAAGGCTCGGCCTCATTGTCAAGCAATTCCACATTACCCTTCGTGGAAGACACCACGAACAGCACGTCTTCAGAGGCCGGGTCTATCCCCGTGCCTTTCAAAGCCTTTGACACAGACAGGATTATCCGTTTCTCAAAACGTGTGAGACCATCAAGTCCGGAATATTCGTCAATCCTTGCGGACGAGTCTATCCCGGCATATTCATCAGCCAAGGAATCCTCATCGAGCAGAGAGGCGAAGAATGGTTCCGGGAGGTTTTTCGAGGATTCGTAGAGCCTCAGAGCCGACTTTCCGGCCTTGACTGCGGCATAATTCTCTACCGTGGTCGTTCCCAGAGGGGAAATTATGTTGTCCGCGACCTTGACCACGGCCTTGTGCCCACCTACAGGCCTGCTTTCGTCCAAAGCGATCACCATTGAGCCTTCAGCCAGCATATTTCCGCTTGATTTTACAATCGCATCTACCATAAGCATCGTTCCGAACTCGCCTTTGAGGTTGATCTCCGTCTCTATTGTCTCACCTACCGCCGGAGTCTTTTGAACCTTGAAATCCTTGAGCGCGCAGACATAACCCACGCTGACAGGCTTATGGAGTATGTACTTGTTGATGAAACCGATTCTGGCCGCACATGTCTGGGCGATGTTCTCCACAAGACCTTCCGGAACAAGCCTCCCGCCTTCCACAAAGACATTATCCTCCTGAATCAGAAACAGCGTCACTGTCCTCTCGTAAGAGCATGACAAAAGGCTGGAAATCATGACAAAAGGCTTCCGCTGAGGCAGAAGATCCGCTATGTTCACAGATGTGAAATCAAAAGTTTTCAGTTCTTCCTCAGTCATTTTTCCAGAATTCATAAAAGTTGAACCATTGGTCAGGGTATATCAACAGCATCACGGAGATGTTGATGGCGTAGGCTCTCGCCATCGCCTCAGCCTTTTCCCGCACACCCAAGCCTTCCAGACCTTCGTCCGGACGGAACAGATACACACGGTACCTTCTCAGACCGGCTTTCATCACAAAGACCGAAATCACCGGAACTCCTCTCATGGAAGCCAGCAGGAACGGTCCCAGAGGCAATTCCACCTCCGATTCAAGAATATTGCAACGCACCGTCCTGTTTGACCCGAAGACCCTGTCTCCATGAATATTCACAATCTCTCCGTCAGCCAAGGCGTTGTTCAGGATCACAAGATGAGACATGTCCTCCGAGATATTCACAAGGCGGACATTGTTCACCCCAAGCACCCTTGATCGATTCTCGGTAAGGGTTTTCCCCTCCCCGTCGAAAACGAGGGCGTTCATATTCTTCGGAGCTTTCAGCTCATAGCCGGCCAGTTCATCGTTGCCAATGTGCGAACTCAGCTGGACAAAACCTTCCTTCCCGGCGCAAAGTTCCTCGTACATCGGCATCTTAGGGACATCGACCCGAAACTTTTTCCCGGAATATGAGGCAAACCGGTCCATGATGACAGTCCCGAACATCCAGTGGCACGCGCACACATGGAAGAATGACCTCAACGGCCCGTAACCTTGCCGGCGACGGAAGTAATGATAATTGGAAATGTAGCCTTTGTGATTGGATATCATGTAGAACGGTACGGCAAAACTCATCAGCAGGTAAAAGAACCACAGCGGAATGACCTTCATCATCCCGATCAGGGCCCTGTGCATCCACGAGGTCCCGT
>CAVCRL010000385.1:0-6562 GCA_963604455.1 Lachnospiraceae bacterium
CCGGGATTACATTGCCCAGTTTTTTGCTGGAGAGAATGATTCTGATTCTTGAAACCTGATTCGTAATATATAACTAAAACGGTGAGATGCTTTTCTCGAATCCATACGGGTTGAGTAGTTTTATCATTACATGTTTAATTCAAAATTTTCAATCAAATGAAGAAGGTCATTATTTGCTCTGCTGTTGCAGCATTCCTTTTGGGAATGGGTGGCGCTACCTTGTTGAACGCTAATGGGATAAGCACTTTTAGTGTGGACCTTGGTGGGCATGGAACTATAGGTACGCAGTGCCTTTCCTCGTCGCAGAAGAACACTGGAAAGTGTTCTATGAAAGTAGATGGTTCGGGTGATGTCTGTGTGAAATCACATTGGTATGAGCATAACGATTGTTTTGCTCAGTCGTAAATCTGCAAAACCATTAAAAAGGTCGGCTGATTATTAATTGGTCGGCCTTTTAAAAGAGATTATGAAGCAATTACTATCAGTTGTTGTCGTGTCTTTCTTGTTCGGTTGTTCAAATAATTCGACTGGAGTCAATGTTATTACAGAAGAAATCCTGCCGATAACAACTAAAAGTTTTGCATTGGACTCCATGTCAATACCAAGTTCTCAATCTATTTGTTTATATGAGGATTCAACGGGCAAGGAAATATTATCATTCTTGAATGAACTTACAAACAATATCTATTTTTATGATTATTCTTCAACCGAATTAATCTTTAATAGGTCGTTTGGTGCGGATGTTATACAAGGGTATAGTGTTGATGGAAGAAAACATACATTGTACAGCTATTGTAATGAAAAAGAGGTATATTCGGAATATGATTTGATTTCGGGTTTACTAGAAAAATCTTGTTTGATTAAACCCAATCATAGTAATGACTTGATAATGCCCATACCGTACGTTACGACTATGTCGCCTATCGGAGTAGGTGATGGAATCCTTTCTTTTGTTGGATTACAAGCTGGAGAACCGAAAGATGAATCAAATGTCAATCGTCCAGTTGTACTTCTTCTTGACGTGACCAGCGGGGAGGTGAAGTACCGTGTGAATTATCCATCTGTGTATCAAAAGTCTAATTGGGGCGGCAGATTAACTTATAGATTACCATACTATGCTTTATCTCCTGATGGGGATAAAATGTTGATTTCCTTTTCTGCATGCGATTCTATCACCGTCTATGATATTGTAATGGACAAAGCGTCTAAGGTATATTGTGGCAGTGGCGCAATGAAGAATCCCAAACCATATTCCAGAAAGAAGTATGAGATATCCTCAGGCAGTGAGTATGATTGGTATATGAGGAACTATTCGTATGAGGGAATATTGTATGACAGGTATAGGCAGTGCTATTACAGATTTGGCAGACTTCCATTCAATGACTATAAGCCTACAGACAGAATAAACAAGAAGCCAACAGTCGTGATTGTTATGGATTCAACTATGACGGTAATCGAAGACTATTGCCTTCCTGATAAGAATTACATACCAGGAACCAGTTTTGTGTCAAAGGAAGGGTTGAATGTTCAAGTATATTCTAACAATGATAATGTAATGTTGTTTGATGTTTTCTCATTTATTTAAATATATATGAAGCCTTTAATTATTGTTGTATGCTCATTATTGTTGTTATATTCATGCAATTGCTTCTTTAGTTATAAAGATTACATCAGGAACAAAATTGAAACGAGTTCTGACTTTGATTTAAAACAATATAAAGCGATAATTGTAATTCCTGGTTCTGGTTGTACTGGTTGTGTCACGAAGGCGGAAGCCTTGTTCCGGCAAAGGAGATATGGCCGTGACACGCTGTTTATCTTTACAGACATCCGCACAATTAAGGGATTGAAAACAAAAATGCCAGGAATTGATATATTTAATCAAAATAATGCGTATATTGATTCGGCAAATGTTTATTATGGAGAGTACGTTGATAATATTTATCCATTAATAGTTGACATAGATTCAGGGAAGATTAATAAAGTATCCAAATTATGAGTAATACTGGTCGTTGTATTTTGTGGCTTGCCACATGCTGTTTATTGTTGTCATGTTCTCAAAACAGAAGAAATGACGAGGTTGTCACCATTCCGTTGGGCTCTTCGGTTGACAAGGAAAATCAACAGATGGATCCAGCGGTGCTTAAAGTCGTGGATGTCACCAGAATGGAATCCGCCGAGGGTTGCTACTTGAGTGGGACTTATTTCTTTGGCATCGATGATGAGAGTGTCGGAGTGTACGATGGCGAAAGAATCTTGAAGGTGGGCATCGGAAAAGGTAATATACTGCTGAACATATCAAGAATGGGTAGGGGACCCGGTGAGTATTTGGATGCTACTGACTGCCGCTATGATCCGGATAACAAGTGGTATGAAGTGACAAGCCTTTTTGGCGGCAAGGTCATTTGGTACGATGAGAATGGCCGTTTGGTCAAAGAGAAGACATTTGGTGACCGGGGGACATTCTGTCCTATGGATGGTGGCCGCTATGCCTATGTCAAGCCATATAATGCGGATGAGGATTTTGAAATATATGATTCAGAAGACAATCTTATCCGCAGGTCTGTGCTCGGACGTAAAGGTGTGCCCACGCAGATGCTTTATAGTCAGTCGTTCATGCATTTTAACGGGCAGTCATATTTTCTCCCGGCGTTGTCCGACACTCTCTATCATGTCACTGCGGAGAAGGATATCCCATTTCTTGTCTTTGACAAAGGAAACAAGAAAATTCCGGATGAATATTATTCCAATATCACCTCCCATGATCTGAGTGACTACATAGACGCCCTCTCGTTTTATATTTGTGACGACATGCTTTTCGCGAAATTCTGGTATGGAAAGAAAATGTTCCTGGAAATATGGAACCTGACAGACGGACATCTGGCCTTTAAGTCGGAACTGTCCTCGGAGTCTGATAATTATGGTTTCCCGGTGCAGGTGAATGGAGTGACCGTGTATGTCTGGCCGAATGATGTGTCGGGGAACATCCTGTATTGTGCACTGCTCCCTCGTGAGGCTATAAAGTTATTCCCGGATCTTTCAGAGGATGCTAATCCTGTGTTCCTGCGTATTCGTGTAAATTAAGCGATCACGCCTAAGATGCGGAAGTTAATGTCCGCATCCGTCGTTAGGTTGCAGCGCTGTCTGGCGGGGGATTAAGAAAATCCCCGAAGAACCCAAGTCGAAAAAATTTGCAGTCTGAAAGGATTTGCGTAAATTTACGAGATTTGTTTTTAACAGGTTTTGAACGACTATGGGAGGCGGAAAGAAAGCGATAATATTCGCTGGCCTTGGTGGGCTGGTGATTGGTGTGTGCGCTATGTTGGCGGTTGGTGGTGCGATGTCGCGCACTTCCACCAACGAGTATTGCATGAGCTGCCACTACCACGAGCAGGCAGACGCGGACTGGAAGAAGTCTGAGCATCACAACAGCGAGAGCGGTGTGGTGACTGACTGTGCCGCCTGTCATCTTCCGCCCAAGGAGAACGGCTATCTGCGTTACTACATGATCAAAGCCCGGATCGGAGCCAAGGATCTGTGGTCCAAAATGACTAAAGACAAGGACGAGATCGACTGGAACTCAAAGAGAACGCTTGAACACGGAACGAAGATCGTCTATAACGAATCCTGCGAGAAATGCCACGTCAATCTTTTCCCTTCAGGAATATCCGATGACGGGATCACCGCCCATCTCTACTATGAGGAGAACGCCAAGAAGCTGAATCTGCAGTGTATCAGCTGCCACCTGAACACAGGCCATGATATGCCCGGCTACGAGCATAAGAGGCTGGAAGGCAAGGTGATGGACACTGGTGGAGGTGAGAAATATGACAGCGCGGCCGTAGTGACTTCATTCGCCAACTTTACGGAGACGGTCCCGGGCACGACAGCTGCGATCAAAATGGTTGCGGTTTCTGGAGGTGAGTTCACGATAGGCAGTCCGGACAACGAGCCGTTCCGTTCGGCGGACGAAGGACCTCAGAAAAAGGTCCGGATATCTCCGTTCTTTATGGGTGAGGTCGAGGTGACTTGGCATCAGTTTTGGGCTTTCTACAACGAGACGATGTCCGAGGGCAGAACTCCTCCGGAGAAGATCTACGCCAACAACAACCGCCCGGATGTGGATGCCGTCAGCGGTCCGACCCCACCGTTCGGATTCCCTGACCAAGGCTGGGGAATGGGCGAGAGGCCAGCGATCACGATGACCCATTACGCAGCGGAGACCTTTTGCCAGTGGCTTTCCCTCAAAACCGGCCGAAACTACCGTCTCCCTACCGAGGCGGAGTGGGAATATGCAGCCCGTGGCGGCACCCAGACGCCGTACTTCTTTGAAGGAAGCCCGAAGAAATATTCTAAGGAGACATTCTGGAACAGGTTTTTCGGGGCGGACACCACCTCGATAGCAAGTTATGTGGTATATTCAGAAGACAGTTTCGGCAAGACTCAGGAGCCTTCCGAGGTGAATGCCAACCCATTCGGACTCAAGAATATGCTGGGCAACGTGATGGAATATTGCTCCGACCGGTATGCCGCTGACGCATATTCAAAGATAGCTGACGGGGCTTTGGATCCGCGGGGGCCGGAGAGCGGCGAGGAGTTCGTGGTGCGCGGAGGATCATATTCAGATGACGCGTCGCAGGTCCGCTGCGCCGCCAGAAACCACACTAAGAACGATGACTGGCTCCGCACCGATCCGCAGAATCCGAAGAGCATCTGGTGGTACTCCGACATCAAGGGTATCGGTTTCAGGGTCGTATGTGACGTTCCCGAAGGAATTTTATAATTTAATAACATAAAGACTATTAATAAAATGAGCAACAAAATGGACAGAAGATCCTTTCTTGGCAAGAGCGCCAAGATCGGTGTAGGTCTGGTAGGCGGCAGCGTTTTACTGTCCGCCTGCGCTGGTGGTGACAAATCCGGCAAGATGACTCCCCTCAGGCAGCCGGACGAGTACTATGTGCCGGAACTTCCTGATAAAGCCATTGACGGCAAGGAACTTAAGGTTGGTGTGATCGGTTGCGGCGGCCGTGGAAGCGGCGCTGTCAACGACCTTCTTAACGCCGCCAATGGAATCAAGGTCACAGCCTTGGGTGATGTCTTCGCCGACCGTCTGAACGGTCTTCGCGAGAACATCAAAAACCAGTGGAATCAGGAAGTCCCTGAGGATCACTGCTTCACCGGCTTCGATGCCTACAAGCAGGTCATTGATTCAGGCGTTGATATGGTGATTGTCGCCACTCCTCCTGTCTTCCGTCCGGCTCATTTCCAGTACGCCACCGAGAAGGGTGTCCACTCATTCCTTGAGAAGCCTATCGCTGTGGATGCCAAGGGCTATCGTCAGATTATGGCGACCGCCAAGCAGGCCGAGGCCAAGGGACTCAGCGTTGTGACCGGAACCCAGCGTCATCATCAGAGGCCTTACGTTGAGTCTTTCAAGAAGATTCAGGAAGGAATGATCGGCGAGATCACCGGTGGCAATGTTTACTGGAACCAGGGAATGCTTTGGTACAAGGAGCGTCAGCAGGGCTGGAGCGATATGGAATGGATGATCCGTGACTGGGTCAACTGGAAGTGGCTCTCCGGCGACCACATCGTAGAGCAGCACGTGCACAACATCGACGTGTTCAACTGGATGATCGGCAAACACCCTATCAAGGCTACCGGCTTCGGCAGCCGCCAGCGCAGAATCACCGGCGACCAGTACGACAACTTCAGCATTGATTTTGAATATGAGAACGGAGTCCATCTGCACAGTATGTCCCGCCAGATCGACGGCTGCTCCAACAATGTCAGTGAATATGTCCGTGGAACCAAGGGCTATTGGAGCTCGACGGATTTCGCCATCCGTGACCTTCAGGGGAATATTCTTTGGCAGTTCGATGGTGAGGCCGAGAAGGTTCAGTTCCAGCAGACCAACCCGTATGTGCTTGAGCACGTGGATTGGGTGAACCACATCCGCAAGGGTGAGGCTCACGTTGAGGCCGGCGAGTGCGGCATCTCCTCTCTCTGCGGTGTGATGGGTCGTGAGGCCGCCTACACCGGCAAGACCATCACCTGGGACGAGATCAGCGCCTCCGACTTGGATTACCTCCCGGAGAAGCTTGAACTCGGCAAGATGGATATGACCAAGTGCACCGTCCCTGTCCCTGGAGCTGAAAAGTAAATATTAAGCGCCAATAAGTGCCATCGGTCACTAAGCTTGCCGAAGTGCCGAAGTGACTGAAGATTGAATATATTAAAAGGGGATGACCAGAAGTGAATTTAGGTCATCCCCCTTTGCTGTATTGTGGATCCAGCAGCCTACTGAGTCGTTTGCTAGGCCACGAGTGTAATGGATTGTTTAAATGGTTTGCAAATAATCATTTTTAATGGATTAAACAAAACCATAATTGCGCAATATCGTATTGTAAATAGCCATATTTTGTAAAATATCGTATTCCAAATAGGTGTGTTTATGTAAAATATCGTATTTTCCCGAAAAAGGGCTATCTTTGTGTCAAAGATAAAGATAGGATTATGGCAAAGAAAAAGAAAGTAGAGGTCTTGGACAAGCGAATCC
>CAVCRL010000386.1:0-5822 GCA_963604455.1 Lachnospiraceae bacterium
GGCTTTATGAAAGAGATCAAGCAGTCCGGCAACTACCGTCTGGTCGATGACTTCGCCGGAATCTGGACCGAGTCAGGCGAATGGTGCGCGGAGTCAATCTGGGAGATCAACTACATCTCCGAGGGTGGAGTACGCTCTTGGGATGCGCCTATCGCGACCGGTGGCAACATATTCTCAGTCTTGACTGGAATCCCTTCACTCAAAGGAAGTTCCGACTTCATTGAAGGCTGGGGATTCGGCACTGTACGCAAGGCCGCATATGATATGTACGACGAGACAGACATCCGCCGCGACGGTGGAATCCTCAACTTCGAGAAATACGCCGAGGAATCCGGAGCGTCCTACACCCCACGTTGGGAAGACAGCGGCTATTTCCTTCTCAAGTACATCGCCCGCGCCAACGGCAACCACGGCTACCTTGGTGACCCGAATATGAACCACGGCAACAACGAAAGGGTTTACCGCTACGCCGAGACCCTCCTCAACGCCGCCGAGCTCTCAGTCCTCCTTGGCCAGGATCCTTCTGAATATCTCAAGGAGATCCGTGACCGCGCGAAATGCCAGGACACCGGACTCACCCGCGAGGACATCATCCAGGAGCGTCACAAGGAGTTTGTCGGAGAAGGCAAGCGCTACTGGGACCTCGTCCGCACCGGAATGGCCGCGTCAGTCCTCAAGGCTTCCAACCACGAGTTCCGCCAGAACGACTGGACCGAGTCCAAGAAATACTGGCCGATCCCTCAGACCGAGCTTGACAAGGATCCTAACCTCGTACAGAACAACTACTAATCTTGAATGAATATGAAGACAACATTGAAATATATCGCATTGTCGATGTCCGCCGCCCTTATGGCTGCCTGCTCGCCGGACTACATCACTCCGGATCAGGCGAAGCTTCCGCAAGCCGCTGACTTTGACGTGCAGGTGGAGGTGAACCAGGAGACCAACTACGTCACCTTCAATATGAACAACAACGGCATCGTGCCTGTCTGGATTGTCGGTGCCACAGATCCGATCGACAACGCCGGTGGCTCCAAAGTGACCGGCAAGAACTACGCCTACACCGGGAACGGGCTCCTGCTCCGTTTCCGTGACGAGGGCAAGCACACCGTCGAGGTCAAGGCCTACAACGCCCACGGAATCTCGGTCGGCTCGCAGATGGTGGAGTTCACTCTGAACAACACTTACCGTGATCCGTTCGACCCTGCGCCTTACATCAAGGCGCTCAGCGACGGATCCACCAAGACCTGGGAGTGGAACCACACTGTGGCCGGACATTTCGGATGCGGCCCGTTCGGCGGAACAGGAACCGAATGGTGGAGTGCCGGAGCCGAGGAGAAGAAGGACTGGAGTCTGTACGACGACAAGATCACCTTCCGGGCCGACGGTTCCTACATCTACGATCCGGGCGACGGCCAGCTTTACGTCAACGCCAATTCCGGAGTCAAGTCTGAATATGCGACCGGAGAGGATTACCTCGTTCCTTGGGAGAAAACCACTGCGACGTATTCAGTGGAAAGCAATTGGAACGACGCAGGTGTTGAGGAAATCTACATCACCCTTCCTAAGGGCACGCCAATGTCCTACATCGCTGACCAGACAGAGCTTGACGACCCTCGTTACCTCGTCCTGGAGAACAAGCCGGCAGACATGAAGAAATGCCTCAAACTTGTGGCCAACCTTAAGACCTCCGGCAATCCGGACGGTATCGCTTGGCATTACGAGTTTGTCAAGGAAGGATCCGCCGGCGGAGATGTCACCGATCCTCTCTACGGCAAGACCAGCAAGACCTGGGTGCTTGATTCAGAGGCCAAAGGTCACATCGGATGCGGCCCAGACCAAGCGAATGCCGCTGGATGGTGGGCAGCCGATCCTAACGAGAAGGCTGGATTCGGTCTCTACGACGATGAGATCACCTTCTACGCTGACGGCAAGTACGTCTTCAATCCAGGTGCTGACGGCAAGATCTACATCAACAAGGAGGTCACCGCAATTGGTCCGGGTACAGTTCAGAGCGAGGACTACGACATCGACTGGACCGTTCAGGAATCCACATACACCCTTAACGGAGACGTTCTCACCTTCCCTGAAGGAGTTGTGATCGGTTATGTGGCAAACAACGAGTCCGTCACGAACCCGACCTACGTCATCACCGAGAACACCGAGGACAAGCTCGTCATCGTGGCCAACTTCAGCACAATCTCCTGGCAGTACATCTACAAGCCGAAGCCGGATGTGTTCGACGTGGACGGCCCAGGCAACCTCTGGAAAGGCGCAAGCGTCAGCATGACTTACTGGTACTCCCCTTCCGACTGGTCAGGAGGGCTGAATCCGGAAACAGAGAACCTTGAGAACAATGGCCTGAAAGTTGTCATCCCTGAGGGAATCGGCGGAAATGAATGGCAGGGCCAGACCGTGTTCCACACGGACATTCCGATGTCGGCGTCCAAGACATACGACTTCTGCGTGACCGTGGAGGCCGATCAGGACATCCCTGCGATGACATTCAAGCTCGCTTGGGAAGGCAATGACAATGATCATGCGGCGTTCTACATCAATGATTTCGCCGTAGAGGCAGGCGAACCGGCCACCTTCAAGATGGAAAGTGTCATGCCTGACGTTGACTACGACAAAGTCGTTCTCTTCGTCGACCTTGGCAGATGCACAGCCGGAACGACAGTCACATTGACTAAGATCTGTCTGCAGGAGCATAAATAGTTTTGCGAATATATTCATTTCTGAATGAAACGTTTATTGCAATATTTAGTGTTCGGGTTGCTGTCGCTTTCGGCGGCGGCAGCCCTTTCATCATCGTCTTGCGGAGGTTCCTCATCCAATGATCCCGAAGTGGTTCCTGAACTCTCCACCGACAAGGAAGAACTGGCCGCTTCATACGAGGCCACCGAACTCACAGTCAGCGTGACAGCGAATTGCGAATGGGGCGTGTCCTCGGGAGCGACCGACTGGTGCACAGTCTCCCCGAGCGGCGGGCTGTCCGGCAACTCCACCATAAAGGTTTCTCTCACCGAGAATTTTACGAGAGATGCCCGTGAGACCGTTCTGACCTTCCGCTTCGGTTCGGCAAGAAAGACCGTGAACGTCAAGCAGGAATGCAAGGAGGACGGAGTGAACATTCCGGCCGGCTACAAACTGGTCT
Source organism: Lachnospiraceae bacterium (assembly GCA_963604455.1). Taxonomy (GTDB): domain Bacteria; phylum Bacteroidota; class Bacteroidia; order Bacteroidales; family UBA932; genus Cryptobacteroides. The sequence continues at coordinate 3,158 of CAVCRL010000386.1, forward strand.
GGCAGGACGAGTTCAACACAAGCGGCTCATCCACACCGGATTCCGACAAATGGTGGTACGAGACCGGAAGCAGTGGTTGGGGCAACAACGAGCTTCAGAACTATGTCGCGGACGGGATGTACAACGGCGTGAAGATCGCTGAGGTCTCGGACGGAACTTTGAAGATCACGGCCCAGAAGATCGGAGGCAAGGTCCAGTCTGTCAGGATGAACACCAAGGAGTCCTGGACCTACGGCTATTTCGAGGCACGTCTCAAACTCCCTAAAGGGAAGGGAACCTGGCCGGCGTTCTGGATGATGCCGAAGAATTATCATTCGTGGCCTGCGGACGGTGAGATCGACATAATGGAAGAGGTTGGCTACAATCCTGAATATGTCTCCTCAAGCATCCACTGCAACGCCTACAACCATCCAAAGAACACCCAGAAAACCCACGAGTTCCTTCTCAAGGGCGCACAGTCAGAGTTCCACACGTACGCTCTGGAATGGACAGCCGAAAAGATGGACTTCATCTTTGACGGGAAGGTTCACCTGACGTTCAAGAATGACGGTAAAGGCAATTACGACACTTGGCCGTTCAACAATCCATTCTACCTCAAGCTGAATCTGGCCTGGGGTGGCAACTGGGGCGGAGCTCAGGGAATCGATGAGAGTTGCCTCCCGGCAACCTACGAGATTGACTACGTCAGAGTGTTCCAGAAACAATAGACAAAAGAAATGAAGACCGCGTCCAGAATCACCGTTTTGGCATCCATACTCCTTCTCGCATTCTCTTGCGGCAAGGAGGAAGACCGTCCGGCGGCTATATTCCATTCCATCACTCCTATCCAATCCTCGGTAACTCTGGAGGAAAATGGCAGCGCCGATATGGAATTCATGGTGTATGAGCCGGGATATTCATTCAACCATGATGTTTCCAGCCCGGATTGCGCCGTTTCCTTGAGGTATCAGGACGGCTCCGAACCGACTGAGTTCAACATCACGTCCATCAAATCGACAGACATCCACGGAAAATATTCCGCCGTCATCGTCGATCTCGGGACTGATGACGACTACAACGAGGAGGTCAGGTTCGTGATGACGCTGCCTCAAGGCACGATGGTATATTCCAAACCAATCACTGTCAAGAGCAGGAACTCCGATGGAAGACCTAAGATCAGAACTGGGCTTCCGGTGGTCTATGTTGACACGGAAGATGGCAAGGATATCGTTTCTAAAGAGGATTATCTGCATGCTGTCCTCAAGATAAACGGAATGGGCAAGTTTGAGGATCTGGAGGAGGTGACATGTTCCATTCGTGGACGCGGAAACACTACCTGGACCTGGCCAAAGAAGCCTTATCTGATCAAGTTTGACAAGAAGCAGTCCATCTTCGGGCTGCCGAAGCACAAACGGTGGATTCTTCTGGCCAACTTCATGGACAGGACGCTGATGCGCAACCTGATAGCCTACAAGATCGGCTCGATGACATCGCTGGACTGGACTCCGCACTGCCAGAGCGTCGAGCTTGTGATGAACGGAAATCATGTCGGCAACTACCTGTTGATCGAGCAGGTGCGTGCAGACAGCAACCGCGTGCCATGCGAGGACGGATTCCTTCTGGAATGCGATTTCCACTACGACAATGAGATCCAGTGGATCCAGACGCCGGGGAGGTGCATGCAGAGGCCGGACGGCATTCCATTCGGGATAAAATATCCTGATGTTGACGACGGACTCACCGACCAAAAGCTAAGAGAGATCAAGGAATATGTCGGCAAAACCTCGGCGTCGATCTATGGAGAGGACTTCATGGACAGTGCGAAAGGTTACGCCAATTATCTGGATGTAAAGTCATTCATCGACTATTGGATTGTCTTTGAGGTGATGATCAACCACGAACTGGGCAACCCGGGAAGCGTGTTCATGCACAAGAGCGCAGACGGAAAGCTGACCGCCGGACCGCTCTGGGATTTCGATTGGGGCGTGCTTTCCTACAACGTCTCACCCCAAGCCCGAAACAGTCTGGTCAACAAGGACTCGATCTGGTACACAAGATTGTTCGATGACCCGGCCTTCAAAGAGGCTGTCAAGACGCGGTGGAATGAACTCCTGCCGCAATTGAGGACCATACCGGCTTTTATTGGCGAGATGGAAAAAACTCTCCAGGCCTCTGCCGAATTGAATTTCAAGATGTGGGATCCAGCCGGAGACGCCTCGCAGAACAATGGCAACATTGTGAACGGAGACGAAAGGATGACGTACAACGATGCTGTGGCGAGGCTGAAAAGCATTTACGAAGAACGATTGGACATAATAAGCAAGAATCTATAAATGAACATATTAAAGTATCTTATGACAGCGGCCGCCGCTTTTATGGTCTGTGGCTGCTCTGAAAAGGATGAGACTGAAAGGAGGATAGAAGACCTTCTTTCGCAGATGACCCTGCACGAGAAGATCGGGCAGATGAACCAGCTTTCCGGCGGGGACTGGCTGACAGAAGCCGCAGAGAAAGGAGAGGTCGGCTCCATTCTGAACTGTGTGGACCCGGCTGAGATTAACAGGGTTCAGAAAGCCGCCGTTGAAAGAAGCCGGCTGGGGATTCCGATCCTTGTCAGCAGGGATGTCATCCACGGCTTCAAGACCATATTCCCGATTCCGCTTGGACTCGCGGCCACTTTTGATCC
>CAVCRL010000387.1:0-5636 GCA_963604455.1 Lachnospiraceae bacterium
TTACGGCCAAAAGCTGATCCTCCCCCATCATCGAGCTATAGAAAAAGACAAAGGAGTCCCTCACGGCAAATCCAAACGGTTCACAATCAAGGATGTTGTCAACCGTCTTGTCAGGAGACAGACTTTTGACATCGCCAAATGGCTTAAGCAGATCAATTTCGCCTTCGGCACAGGACAGGGCAAGAAAGAGAATACCGCAGCATAGCAAGGCCTTCCTTGTCATGCCGCAAAATTTGCGGGCAACAGTTTTTTTCATATCATGGAATACATCAAATCTAACCAAAAACGATCATTTGCCATATCTACGCATTATTCGTTTCGCATTTTCAAACTCAGAATCGAAAAAACTCATACTATCCCCAATCACGCTCGCGCCAAGCACCTCACCGCGCTTGTTACATATTCCTCCCCATAGAGCCATCTCGTTCATCCTTGGATTCCGCTTGCGAAATCCCCCTTTTGTGTCAAGGATAACAGGGAACCCACAATCATATTTATCCAACGTGGAACGGACAAATGTCGAATCCTCCGGAACTCCCTCAACATAAGTCAAGAATACCCATTCCGGGTTCTCTGCAATTATTTGATCTATTTTGCCGTGCGGTGAGAATTTCATCCATTCTTTAAGGCAAGATGTCCTCATCAAATACGTATAAACTTTGTTCCCGGATAAATCAGGAGCATAGTCCTTGACCAATCCATGGCGGTCAATGACGTACATGCCCTCCTGCAACTCCACAGGATGGATTTTCATATAATGGTCGCAGGAAGTCAAAGATGCGGCCAAAAACAAACAGATAATGAATAATTTACGACTCATATACCATACCAATCAGTTTAACAGGTTATTGCGATATTTCTTTTTCGGTTATTTCAAGCCTCTTGTTTCAAAATCGTTTTTATCATTCGCTAAGTTAGATAAAACTGTAAAATAATCCAATACATATTCTCCCGGAACATGACATGTTCCCGAGAAAAACACTAACTTTGCCGAACAACCGAAAACGTTTTGTTATGAACAGACAATTTACCACAATCTTGACCTTGAGCATTTTGGCTTCCATGGTGATCGGATGCTCCGGTCATAAGGTGAAAGCAGACGGCGACGTGGCCGTTGAGTTCCACAACACCATCAATCCTCTGGCGGAAAACATTTCCTCAATCGAGCTGATACCATTGGAGACAGACAGCGAGCATCTGGTCGGCGGCATCACAGACCTGACCATCGCCGGGGACTCCTACATCGTGATGGATCTGATCAACAACAACATATTCCGCTATTCCGCTGATGGAAAATTCCTTGGACGCATCGGGCAGAAAGGCAACGGGCCCGAGGAATATATTCAAATAAATGACATCCAGTACCGTGACGGAAGCCTTTGCGTCTTTTCAACTCCATCGAAACTTCAGAGATTCTCATTGGACGGGAATATGATCGACTCGAAGATATTCCCGGAAATGGATCTTGGCTCAATGTCTTGGCTGACGGATGAAGGCGTGCTGACATATTACGGTTATGGAGCAGGACGAGGCAGCCGTTTCGCGCTGATCGAGGACAGCGGCAAGAAGACTTTCTATCCTTCTGAGGAAAAGGTCATAAACTACACGCCGATGTCCAAAATCTACTCCGAAACCGGAGGCAAGGTCTATGTCATTGATTCCTACAGCAATGTGGTCAAGGAATATTCAAACGGCGAAGTGAGCGACGGAACCGCGTTCGACTTCGGCAAATATTCAATCCCGGAAAGTTTCTTCAGCTTCGATGACGCTTTCGCCGCGATGGAGACATTGATGAGTTCCGAATATGCCCTGCTCAACCAATACCTTTGCGACGGAGACAACAGGCTTGTGAATATTCTTGCACAGAAAGGGATGGAGCAGGATTCCTACTACGGTCTGCTGAGCGGCGGTGACTGGCATTGGTTCAGCGCCGGCAAACCTGGTCAGGATGTGTTCGCCGGTTCATTCAAGGAGATGAAAGACGGAATCATCTATTGTCTTCTGGAGCCATCCACACTCAGCACGTTCCCGTCTTCCCTCAAGAAACGTCTAAGCAATCCTGAGATCCTGAAAAACATAAACGAAGAGGACAACTGCGTCATCGCCAAGCTCCATCTTGCGAAATAACCCGTGGCCAACATTTTCCGGGCAGGGGTGTACCTTCCTTCCATGGTTTCTTAAACCAAAGATTGACACTACTATAAGGTGCTTCCTGCAAAACTGAATGGGCTCCGAGGGGTACATGGCGCAAAAACACGGATGCGGCAAGAGAATGCCACATCCGTGTTGGTTAGGAATATGGTAATGGTTAGTTGGTTGTCATCGCCTAATCACCATCCGTGGAGTCACCCGTCAGGAACGAGGCCCTGAAAGAGCGGCCGCTCTCGGTGATGATGCTCATGGTGTAGCAGGAATTTGGCGTGACAGGCATTGTCATCATGCCGACGGCGCTGTTTCCTGAATAATCACAGGTCTCGCCGGTGGTCAGATTGTCAAGAGTCACCGTCACCGAGCCAAGATCGGACAGGAACGACAACTCAAGGGTGCCCATCAAGGTGTGGTAACGACATTCAATCGGGCTTAAGGCCACGGAACGGTTTGTCCGGGTCTCCGGAATGATGTCCTCAAAAATACGGATTACAACAATTGTGTTGTCTTGTGAGTACACCTGACTCGCAAGAGCCAGCGCTGACAGCGCCAATAGGATCTTTTTCATTGTAAATAGGTTCTTTAAATGTTTCACTTGCAAAGTTCGCAAGAAAGAAGGTATATACAATGAAAATAAGTATTAACAGCCAAGGATCACAAACAGCTATGATTCAAGCAATTGAAAAGGCGTTAAGATTCCGCGTCTAAACACGTCATTCCAATTTGCATTATTTCAGGCAATTACGGCGGGAGGCCCAATCAGCAAAACGTCAACATCTTATTTATCACAACATTACAACCGTCAACCAATAAAATCCAGATAGAAATCCTTGTTCTCGGAATCCAATCCGGAGATCCAAGACCGCAGCCGGACTCGTTTTGTGTAAACGCTCTGCACCGTGTAGCCCATCACGCGCGCTATAGTCTTGGCGTCAAAGCCAAGGATGTTCAGAGCTATGAAACGGAAATCATTGTCCGTCGCATCCGGTAGATCTGAATGTAACTTCTTCATGATTCCATTCAGGTTCTCGTCTATCATGCGTTCCAGCTTCTGTTGGTTGCACCCGTCGATCACGCTGACAATTCTTTTGACCTTCGAGTAGATACGATCCTTCTCCTTGCCACTGCCGACAGCTTCCCAATACTCGGCACACAAATCATTCAACTGACTGTACTGGCGTTTGAAAGTCTGCACGTATTTCCTTCTCAAGTTGCCTAAAGCCAAATCCTTGGCAGACGAGACATCCTGCTCTTCGGCCAATCTACGACAGACAATGTCATTTATCGCGGACATCTCACACATGTGCCTGATCCACTTCCGCTTGCTGAAGACATAGGCAGCGGACAAGCCCAGAAAAACGATAACAGCCAATAATACAATGATCCATTTGGCCAACATCTGAAGTCTGCGGCTCTTCTCGGCAAGTTCCGATTTTGCTTGGAAATAAGCAGCCTGAGCCTGAACCACGGATTGATTCAATGTCGAGATGAGCACCGAATCCTGATCGCCTATCAATCGCTCAAGCATATTCAATGCATCTTTGAACTCACCTCTATGTTTCAGCACACGATACCGCCAGACATTGATGTGTTTCGCATCCAGCCCCAAAGTCTCGACCTGAGAAAATATGCCATCCGCCACTTCAGCCTCTCCCGACATCTCCAGAGCGTAGGCATAGGCACAATAATCAGTCAAGGAAGGCCGCCCATTATAGTCATCAATCGCTTTTCTGAACATTTCAACCCCTTTTCGTGGATCGACATCAGGTCTTCTCATGCTGACCTTTGCCATATTCAACAGATGACGGGCCATCGACAGGGAATCCTGACAAGGGATTGACAGAAACTCAGCATACAAACTGTCTGATTTCGCCCAGTCGCCACAATCCGCATAATAGCCGGCAAGCCATCCAAGTGTGTTCCAATAACGCAAGGTGTCTTTCGCATGGCGAAAGAAGTCACAGGCATCCCGCGCATGGTTGATTTTCTCACTGTAGTTGTAATTCTTCGCATACACATCGGAAAGCGCAGAGGAAATCAAGCCACGGAACAAGAAGTCGTCAGAACTCAAAGAATATTCCTTAGCCTTCAAAAGGCTCCCCACGGCGTGCTGGTAGTCGCCCGCATTCTTCTGAATGACAGCCCGATAATAGGACACTTTCATCCTGTCATCGTCCGTGCCATGCCGTTCGTAGTAACGCAAGGCAGGAAGGAGGACACTCATGTCCGCGGTGTCTCTGTTGTTCCTGTCCAACGCAATGGTAAGCAACAACGAATATCTTGCTTTCCGCGCCTTGGTCCGCAATGACAAGGTGTCAATTGACTCGATTACGGACAGCGCACTGTCCGGCCTGGTCCAAATGGCACTTTCCGCGGCATCCAACGCACAATCAGTCCCGCCTTCCGCACAAGAAGAAAACGCAGCCATGACAGCCGCGAACACAATGATTGTATTGAATATACCGAATAATCTCATGCTGCGAAAATATCAATTTATTCAGAAAATATTTTACAACCATCAGTTGCTGCCCACCAACCGCCAGTGTAAGGGGACAAAAAAAGCCGGGCGCTTCGACAGGCTCAGCGTCCGGGAACAAGATATTTTCTTCAAAAGAAAGGCACCAGGAGATGGCCGGCAATCCGGCCTTATGTCCCCAAAGTGTCTAAAATGCGAAACCTACACCGATGTAGAATGTGTTCCTGTGCACCTTGAGGTCTGACCACGCCTCGTGATCCTTGCCGTTGTCCTTGATGCATTTGGTGAGACCGAGGTCATAGCCGACGCGGAGCATGATGGCGTCCACAACAACGGCAGACACACCGAATCCCCACTGAGCGTCAAGTCCTTTCAGGCCAGGATATGTCACCCCTTTGCTGAACATGTTACCTCCTATTCCTAAATTGAAACGAGGGCCCGTGAAAGCGGAAAAGGTAAAATTGGAATCAAAAGGTATTGAATATTTAAGGTTTACCGGGATACGGATGTAGTTGGCACGGTAAGCCTTTGAATCAACAGTGAACGCCATGGTGCGATCCTTTCCATAATGCATGATGTAAAGTCCCGGCTCGACCGTAAGGCCTTCGATCGGGGAGAACGCATAGTCATAGTTCACACCAAAGTAGAATCCCGGCATGCTGCCGTCCATCACTTTGTCGGCATCGGCACCGGAAAGGGAGAAAGAAGTGTAGCCGCCACCAGCCGTCCATTTCTGGGCTGAGGCGTTGGTTCCGAAAAGCAGCATTGAGGCTGCGAGCACAATTGTAAAAAACTTTTTCATATTCGTAATGCTTTTACTTTTTCTAAATTGAAGTCAAAGATACGGTATTTTCTTCATTTATAAAAAAACGGGCTCTTCGATACTTCAGTGTCGCTTCGACAGGCTCAGCGACCGTTAACACATCCGGTCGCTGAGCCTGTCGAAGCGACATTACTATAAAGGACTATCCTATTACTGAATCTCCGGAAGTCCGAGGTCCTTGAAGGTGCG
>CAVCRL010000388.1:0-5480 GCA_963604455.1 Lachnospiraceae bacterium
GCTTGGTGTTGATGACAATCAGACCGTCAGCACCTTTCACACCGTAGATGGCCTGTGAGGCACCGTCCTTCAAGATAGACACAGACTCAATCTCCTCAGGGGAAATCCTGTAGAGAATGTCATGTGCGAACGAGTCATAAAGGATTCCGTCAATCACCACGCTGGCGATCCCGCCGTGGAAAGTGGAGTAGCCGCGCACGTACATATTCAGAGACTCGTAAGCCGGCTCGAAAGTTGACTCCATCGTCGTGAGTCCGGAGAACATTCCTGAGAATGTTCCCTGAAGACGTGTCATCAGCGATCTTCCAAGTTTCTCACCATCAGCAGTCGAAACAGCGTCGGAAAGGACTTCCCTACTCTGTTTGGAAAGGCCTATGTTGACATTCTCGGCAAGATTGTGAGCGTCATCCTCAAGAGTGACCTCCATCTGGGAGGAAGCCTTGACCGAAACCGGCTTGAACCCAAGAAGCGAAAACTCCAATTCGCCTGATTTGTTGACCTTGGCAGTGTACTGTCCGTTCTTGTCGGTGATGTACAGGTCCTTGTGATTGGACGAGACAATCACCCCGGGCAATGGGTTACCATAAATGTCCCTTACGGTACCGGCGACAGAGATGTCCTGCGCCTTGACCTGCATGGATGCCCCGAGCAGGAGAAGCGCCGCTGCCGCAAATATATTCTTATTCATCATATTCGATGCAAATTAAGTGTTCTGTGATATTCAACCATTACCAACCAGGATTCTGCCAATTCTCTCCGGTGATAGCTCTCATATTATTGACTTCAGAAAGAGGAATAGGCATCTTGAGCCATTTGTTGGTGTAGCACTGACGCTCTTTGATGTTGGTACGCTCGTACTTATACGAACCATCATTCATGCGGGTGATGCTTGCAGCGGAAACCCAACGGTCTGTGGCCGAAAGGTCACCGTTTGGATCGCTCCATCTGCGAACATCAAAGTAACGGTTCCCCTCCAAAGCAAGTTCCACCCTGCGCTCATTGTGTATTCTCAAACGCAGGTCATTGCCGGAAAGGCTTGCCGGAAGACCAGGCATTCCGGCGCGAGTGCGGACCTTGTTCACATAAACTATCGCCTCATCAGCATGTCCGGCCTCCATAGCCGCCTCGGCGAAATTCAGATATATCTCGGCAAGACGATAATCTTTGTGACGGGCACCATCAATTCTCATTTCCTCACCACTGTTAGGATGCAGGAATTTTCTTTGGTAGTATCCTGTTCTTGTAGATAATCTACGTGAAGTTGAACGACCTGTCAAAGGTTCAGGTTCATTCCTGATACTTCCAGAAGCATCCTCATAAGAGTCCCATGTGGCAATCGTTCTTGTCATAGTCCCTTTGCCTTGTCCCAAATTCTCAAAAGAGGTAGGAGCTGTTGCATAAGCCCAACTGCAATATCTCTGAGAACCATTAAAATAGATTGTGGCGTAAAACCTCGGATCCCTGTTTGCGTAAGGATTATTCTTGTCATAAACAGTTCCTTTGTTGTAGTTAGGCTGAAGATGTCGCTCATCAAGGTAAGGCTTGGAAAGATCCAGAACAGGTTTGCCGTCAATAGTCTCAAAAGCATCAACCAATTCCTGAGTAGGACATGTTCCTGCTTTCGCGCCTATTATATACGGAGCATCAACATTTGCCAAATCATTGTTGCTCCCAGCCTTTAACTGATAAATTGTCTCTTTGTCAGCTGGATCAGCCGAATAAGCTCCTGAATTACAGAAATATTCATTAAAATACTGCGAAGCCACAGAAGGAAGATAAGCTTTCTCATCACCCCAGACAGCCGTCTGGTTCAGTTTGTCATAAAGAGCATAGCCATTGCTCTCAAGAGCCTGCACAGCCGCTTTGTTCACTGAATATGCTTCCTCCCAATAGTTGTTGCCATCATTGTACAAAGGGCTTGCAGCAAAAAGCGTCATCCTTGACTTTATGGCCCAAGCCACAGCCTTTGTCATACGCATAGCCTCGCTGTCAGTGGTGATTCTCCAAGGAAGTTCATCACAAGCGAGAGCAGCATCACAATCTTCGATGATGAACTCGACAACATCGTGGAATGAAGACCTCTCTACCTTTGCGAAATCAGCGTCAAGGGTATAAGGCTCCCTAATGATAGGAAGTGAGCATCCGAACCACATCAGAAGTTCTGAATAGTAATATGCCCTTAATACGTGCGCTTCGGCCGTCCAGCGGGCACGGTCACTCTCCGAGTTCACATTAGCTGTCGGAATGTTCTGCAGGAACACGGCACAGTTGCGGATTCTCTGGAAAGATCTTGACCAAGACACAGTCTCTGTCGGCTCCGGTCCTTTCATAGTGGAAGGAAAACTTGATGATGTCGCGTTTCCGTTGTAATATAGTGACGAAGGAGAAGTATATGATGACTCGACATCATCGGCATCCCATGAATCATCACACCAATTGACCGGACCACGGCTCCAGAAATAGTAATAGCAACCTTTTGCATTGATGCTTGAATAACAGGTATTCAGATAGTACATCGTCTTGTCATTGTCCCTGAAGACATCCTCAAGGGAAATTTTTCCGGACGGAGCCTCATCCAAAACATCCGAGCAGGCGGACAAAGATGAAAGCAAAAGACAGCATGCCGAAATGATATATAATTTATTTTTCATATTCTTCCAAAGCTTAGAAGTTAATGTTGAGTCCAAGACTGACATTTTTGGTGATAGGATAACCATAAGCGTTATTCTGCTCAGGATCAAGATGAGTTATGCGCAGTTTATCCCACACAAATAGGTTCTGGCCACTGACGTACACACGTAGGGATTTGACACCAGCCTTTGAAAGGAATCTTTCAGGAAGAGTATATCCCAACTCTATATTCTTAAGTCTCAAGAATGAACGGTTCTGGATAAAGAAATCATTCGCCTCGTGGCTGACACTCTTCTCGACAGAAAGTGCCGGATACGAGATTTTATCCCCATTTTTATACCGTTCCTCTGTCCATGCATTTCTTGTCCATCCAAAGTAAGTTCCTTGTCCAGTGGATTCAACAACCCCTTGTCCAGAATAGAACTTTGAATATCTTCCCAGACCCGAGAACAGAACATTGAAGTCAAATCCCTTGTAGTTCAGACCTAATGAAATACCATAGTTCATTCCAGGAATGGATTCGGAATATCCTATCGGAGAAATATCCTTTTCATCAATGATACCATCCCCGTTGGCATCCTTGTAAACAAAATCACCGACTCTCGGAACCCCTATCTCATATTTATGGTATCCGTCGATCTCTTCCTGAGAGGTGAAATACCCTTTACCAGGAGAATCCCAATCAATGAGATATCCCCACAACTGTCCCAAACGATAACCTTCAACACGATATTGGTAAGCATATTCATCAGAACGCCTTGACTCGTCATATTCAATGACTTTGTTGTCGTTAAAGCCTAAGTTACCTTTGACAGAAAATGAAAAGTCCCTATTGAATGAATGGCTGTAACTGGCTTCTATCTCAAGTCCATGGTTGTTTACCTTTCCCATATTCACTTTTGGAATATAGCTCTGGCTCACACCTTGGAATGAAGGAACCGTATGACGTGTGATAAGAATCTGGTCGCGCTTTTCCGTGAAGTAATCAACATTTAATCTGAAGTCCTTGAACAAACCTATTTCAACTCCGACGTTCATTTTTCTGGATAATTCCCAAGTGATATTCTTGTTTCCAAGAAGACCTTCACTGATTGTCATTCCGCCAAGGCCACCTGCAAAACTGCCACCTGGAGTAGGCTGAATATCATCTTGATACAAAAATCTAGTTCCTCCAATTGAGTCGTTGCCGACAAGGCCGTAAGAAGCACGGAATTTCAACCAAGTAATATACTTGTTGTTTTTAAGGAATGATTCGTTACTCGCTATCCAGCCAACCGAGCCCGATGGGAACAGACCAAACCTCTTGGACGGTGCGAACTGCTCGGAGCCATTATAGCCAAGGTTGCCTTCCACCAAATACCTGTCATCGAACGAATATGTAGCTCTGGCAGCTGTACCAAGCACATTATAAGGGATTCCTGCCAATGTTCCCTCCCAGAATCTTCTATAGGCCGTAGCCATTGCCGTGACATCGTGTTTCCCAAACTTTCTAGCATAGTTGATTGAAGCCTGCGCGTAAATCTGATAGTTAGACGATTTCCAGGATGACATCGACAAAGCCTGAACACCACTCTCATCTGAAGAATACAACAAAGTCTCATTATTATAGTCAACAGTCACATTATACAGAGTCTCTTTCTTGAGACCTTCAAGAACACCTCTGTTATAAGTATCGTACGCAACCATACCATAGACACTCAATCCTTTGGTGACAAGGTCACTGAGATCCCAATTAACAGAGAACTGAGTATTCAAGTTCTTCTTTTTGTTGGTATGGAATCCTCTACGGTTGATGATTTCGAATGCGGAACGGTCAAGGTAACTATAGTTGACAATACCACCACTCGCAACACCGAACAAAGAATTGGTTGTAGGGCCAGGAGAAATAGGAAGGATTGTCTGCGACTGATAGATAAGGTCGGTTATCATCCATTGCTGGGCACTGTCATTGTCCGGACTGCCGTAAATGTTTCCTACCGCAGGCATATTCACATTCTCTGCGTATGAAGCAATATTCAAAGATGCAGTAAGGTTCTTTGTGATATGAAAGTCAAGGTTTGAACGAAGACTGAGCCTGTTCATGTAACATTGAGGGTCATAGCCAAGATAGTCAGGACTTTCAGTGTTCAGGTTACCACCTTGATGAATGTAACCAACATTAACGAAATAATTGACAAAGTCAGTTCCTCCTGAGATGTTGGCATTGGCACGTGTCTGAGGAGTGTTGCTCTTAAGATACATCCTGTAATAGTCGTTGTCGCAATATATCGCTTTACGGATAGCAGCCTGATTATCATAGTCAGGCGAGGACGGATCCAAACCAAGCAGAGGATTCTTGAATTTAGCGATTGTTTCCTCTGAATATAATGCATCACGGCCACTGTTAAGCAACGCCTCGTTCCTTAGTTCGCAATATTCCCAGGAATGAAGCCTTGAAGGCTCCTTTGTGAATGATGTCCAGCTCTGGTCAACTGTAATATTCAGCTGTGCCTTTCCTTTCTGTCCCTTGCGGGTCTGGATAAGGATCACACCATTAGCTCCCTGCACTCCGTAAAGGGCCGTCGCCGATGCGTCCTTGAGGACAGAAATGCTCTCCACCTCGTTCATGTCAATCGTGCGGATGTTGTCACGCTCCACGCCATCCACAAGGATAAGAGGACTCTTTCCGTTGGTCGTGGCTGCGCCGCGAAGGTACATCGTGGCACCATCGACTCCCGGCTGGCCTCCCCCGCTCTGCATTGATGTAAGACCTGTGACACGGCCTGCGAGAGCGTTGTCCAGACGTGTGGACGTGGTCTTGCGAAGATCCGCTGAGGCAACCGTGGAGATAGCTCCTGTCACAGAAAGCT
>CAVCRL010000389.1:0-5427 GCA_963604455.1 Lachnospiraceae bacterium
ATGGACCTCATCGGAAAAGGCTGCGAGATGAAGGACGGAAAGAACATCCGCAAGGGATTCGTGTGGGTGGCTATGAGGATTCCTGACGGCTACATCTGCTCGCACGCCAACCAGGCCCGCATCCAGACATTCCCGCTGAACGATCCGGAGAACTGCCTCTACGCCCCTGACGTGATCTCTTTCGCAAGGGAGAAAGGCTATTTTGACGGCAAGGACGAGGAGTTCGATTTCAGCGCGGCTTACTGCCCGGCCGATTTCGGCACCGTCAGAGGCTGCGACGCAAGGGCCTGGAGCGCCTTCAACATCCTCTGTGACGGCCAGTTCACCTACGAGAAGGACGGCAAGACCATCACCGAGCCTGCCTCGGCCTACTATGACTACATCACCGGCAAGGATCTCAGCCACAGGATGCCTCTTTTCGTGAAACCGGCCAGAAAGATTTCCGTAAAGAATGTCGCCGACGCGATGAGAGACCACTTCGAGGGCACTCCGCTGGATATGACCACCGACATCGGAGCCGGCGGCAACGCCCTTCCTTACAGATGGAGACCGATGGGATTCGAGTACAAAGGCTGGAGCTACGTCAATGAAAGGGCCATCGCCACCCAGCAGACCGGATTCTGGTTCGTGGGCCAGTCAAGGCACGACCTTCCGGACGTTGTCGGAGGAGTCATCTGGTTCGGAACCGATGACGCCGCGACTTCCTACGTCACCCCGATCTACACAAACACGGACAAGGTTCCGGAGTGCTTCAGGGTCGGCAACGGGAATATGCTGAAATACTCCCCTACCGCGTCATTCTGGATCAACAACCGTGTCGCCAACGCTTGCTACAAGGCCTACAACATCATGGCTCCGACAGTCAAGGAGGCCATCGACAGTTTCGAGAACGAGCAGATGGGCTCGAAACTGGCGGAAATGGACCGCAAGGCCCTCGATGCCTACAACGCCATACTCCCGAAAGCCGAGAAGAAAGGCCTCGACAGCAAGGACTGGTTCGCCTCAGTCAGGAAGATGCTCACTGAATATTCAGTAAGCACCGCGCAGAAACAGTTCGAGAACTGGGTCGCCCTTGAGGAACTGCTTCTGGTCAAGTACATCGACGGCAACGTCAAGGCCCAGAACGAGGATGGTTCTTTCAAGCATAGCAAATGGCATGAAGGGACACCTGAGGGACTTACCCAGCCAGGCTACACAGAGAAGTGGAAAGAAGCTGTCGTGAAGGATCACGGGGATGTGATCAGAGAAAGATAAAGATTACAAATGAGGATAACAAAGTATCTTATGACGGCTGCGGCGCTGATGTTCGGCGTCGCGGCTTTCGCCGATGAAGGGATGTGGATGATCCAGGACATCAACGAGGCGCTGGAGAAGAACATGAGGGCACGGGGGCTCAAGCTCGCCGCCAACGAGATCTACAATGACGAGGCACCGGGGACGGCGGTCGCCGACGCTGTGGTGTCAATCGGGTTCTATTGCACAGGAAGCGTGATCTCAGACGAGGGCCTCATCATCACGAACCATCATTGCGCATATTCAAACATCGCCAAGCTCAGCACTCCCGAGCACAACTATCTGGAGGGTGGATTCTGGGCCATGACCAGCGAGCAGGAGATTCCGATCGAGGGAGAGAAAGTCTATTTTCTTAAAAGGGTCTTCGATGTCACGGAAGAGGTGAAAGGAATCACCAAGGAACTCCGCGCGGCGGGAAAGCCGTTCGGCGGCAGGAAGATCAGCGCGATGATGGAGGAACGGTACAACAAGGCAACCGGGCTGGAGTGCATCCTAAGCAGCATGTGGGCCGGAGAGAAATACTATATGTCAGTCTATAAGGTCTATACAGACCTGAGGCTGGTGGCCGCTCCGCCACAGAGCATAGGTTACTTCGGCGGCAACCAGGACAACTGGACATGGCCGCGCCACAACTGTGACTTCACGCTCTATAGGATCTACGAGGACGGAAAGCCTGTGACGAGGGAGAAGAGCCTCAAAATCTCTCGCTCGGGGTACTATCCGGGCTCGTTCACCATGGTCATCGGCTACCCGGGGAGGACAAACCGATATTCCTCATCCGCAGAGATAAACTATCAGGAAAAAGTCAGTCTCCCTGTGTCAAACACGATCCGAGGCGGACAGATGGGCATCATCCGCAAGTGGATGGACGCGGATCCGCAGGTCAGGATGAAATATTCGGACTGGTTCTTCTCGCTGAGCAACGTTCAGGAGAACAACGAGGGGATGGTGAAATGCTTCAAAAGGTTCTGGGTCAAGGATGAAAAGGAGGCCCAGGAACGCGAGATGCAGAAATGGATCAACGCGGCGGCCAACCGCAGAGCGATGTGGGAGAACATGATCCCGGATCTCAAGGAAGCATATTCACAGGCGGAAAGAATCGAAAGGGACAAGGTGTTTTTCCGTGAGACCATCTTCCGCGGAACCTACATCAGCCGCTACCTTCTGCGCGCCGGGAATTCCTCAACCGTGGAGAAAGCCAAGGAGGCCTTGAGGGATGGGCTTGCGGCCACCGACGCCAGAGTGGAGAAGGAACTTCTTGAATATGCCTGCAAGGAATATTTCGACAACCTGGAGTCATACTATTTCGGCAAGTACCAGAACAAGATGCAGGATCGCTTCGGAAGCGACTACAAGGCCATGGCTGAATATCTTTGGAGCAAGAGCGTGGTCTCCTCTCCGAAGAAAATCGAGGACATCCAGTCGGTGGATGAGGTGAAGCGTGACCCGTTGAGAAGATTCCTGACCGACACACCGATCATGACCTTCAACAACAGGAACGATCAAGCGAAGAAAATGCAGGATGTCGCCCACCTTGAGAAGGAGTACAAGAAAGCCCTCTACTGGATGAGGATTCACAAGGACATCGAACAGTATCCAGACGCGAATTCCACGATGCGGATCACTTACGGAAGTGTGGGTGGCCTTCAGCCGAACGACGGGATCGTGTACGACTGGTACTCCACTCCAAAGGGTATTCTTCAGAAATATGATCCTGCGGACCACGACTATATTCTCAGCGAAAGACAGAAGACACTTCTGGAAAAAGGCCGTTGGGGTCGTTGGGGCTTCACCCTTGACGGGAAAAGGCACTCAATGATTGTTGACTTCATGACGGACAATGACATCACCGGCGGGAATTCGGGCAGCCCTGTGCTGAACGCAAAAGGCGAGCTCATCGGATTGGCCTTTGACGGCAATCGCGAATCACTCGCCAGTGACGCGTCCTACACTGAGGGCTACAACAAATGCATCAACACGGACATCCGTTATGTGATGTGGGTTCTGGACAAATACGCCGGGATGAAGCGCATCGTAAAAGAACTCAATTTCAGCAAATAAAAAAAGGGGACAAGACTTTCTTAGTCGTCCCCTTTTTTAAGAATCACTCCGGTCCGTTTACAACCCCGACGGGCCACTTGGAACCCGAGTTTCACAAATTTTACTTTTTGTCGTTCAGAACAATCTGACCGCCAACCACATCGACCTCGATAACAGAGTCCTTATGGACGGTTCCGGCCAGAATGGCTTTAGCCAACTGGTTGACCAGTTCCCTCTGCATCAATCTCTTGATAGGACGGGCACCGTAAGCCGGATCGTAACCGCCTGTGACCATGTGGTCTTCGAAAGCCTTTGTGAACTCGATGGTGACACCTTCCTCGGAGAGCCTGTCCTGAAGCTGCTTCATCTGGATGTGCAGAATCTCACGGATGTCGTTCTGGGTCAGCGGATCAAACATTATGATCTCATCGATTCGGTTCAGGAACTCAGGCCTTACCGTAGTCTTGAGCACGTCCATCACCTTCCCCTTGCATTCGTCCAGAAGCTCGCGCCTTGTGGCGATCGCCCTCATCTCCCTGGCAGGATCGGCACCCGGTTGTCCGACAGCAGGAAGCCTGTCCATATAGCCTTGAATGATGTCCGAACCGACATTGGAGGTCATGATCAGAATCGTGTTCTTGAAGTCCACAGTACGACCCTTGTTGTCAGTCAGACGACCGTCATCAAGAACCTGCAGAAGGACGTTGAACACATCCGGATGCGCCTTCTCAATCTCATCCAACAAGATGACTGAATAAGGTTTGCGTCTTACGGCCTCGGTGAGCTGTCCGCCCTCGTCGTAACCTACGTATCCCGGAGGCGCGCCGACCAGACGGCTGACTGTATGACGTTCCTGATATTCACTCATGTCGATTCTCGTGATCATGTTCTCGTCATTGAACAGGAATTCCGCGAGAGCCTTCGCCAGTTCGGTCTTACCGACACCGGTCGTACCCATGAAGAGGAACGAGCCAATCGGCCTTTTCTCGTTGGACAGTCCGGCCCTGCTGCGGCGGACGGCGTCAGCTACAGCCTGGATGGCCTGATCCTGACCTACCACCCTCTTGTGCAGTTCGCTCTCAATGCGCAGAAGCTTCTCCTTCTCGCTCTCAAGCATCTTCTGCACCGGGATTCCGGTCCACTTGGCGACAACCTCGGCGATGTCCTGAGGTGTGACCGCCTCGGTGACAATCGGATCCTTGATCTCAGCCTGTTTCCTGGTCAGCTCGTCAATCTTCTTCTGAGCCTCGGCGATCTTGCCGTAACGAAGTTCGGCCACCTTACCGTAGTCTCCCGCCCTTTCCGCGGCCTGAGACTGGATCTTGTAGTCCTCAATCTCCTGACGGGCCTCCTGAAGGCCTGAAAGGATGCTCTTCTCATCATTCCATCTCTTCATCAGAGTCTCCCTCTCGGCCATCTTGTCGGAAAGTTCCTTCTGGATCTTCTCTGACTTCAAGGACGTTCCCTCACGCTTGATGGCCTCCTTCTCGATCTCCAGCTGACGGATGTCACTGTTGAGCTCGGCGATAGGCTCCGGAACAGAGTTCATCTCAAGACGCAGTTTTGAGGCGGCCTCGTCCACAAGGTCGATGGCCTTGTCCGGCAGGAACCTGTTCGTGATGTACCTGTGTGAAAGATTGACGGCGGCGATCAGCGCGTCATCCTCGATCTTCACGCGGTGATGGTTCTCGTACTTCTCCTTCAAGCCTCTCATGATGGCTATGGACTCCGCCGGCGACGGCTCGTCCACCAACACCATCTGGAACCGTCTCTCAAGGGCCTTGTCGGTCTCGAAGTACTTCTGGTACTCGTCAAGGGTTGTCGAACCGATTGTCCTCAGCTCACCCCTTGCCAGCGCAGGCTTAAGAATATTCGAGGCATCCATCGCTCCGGACGAACGACCCGCTCCCACAAGGGTGTGGATCTCATCTATGAACAGGATGATCTCCCCGGCACTGTCAACGACTTCCTTCACGACTCCCTTCAGACGCTCCTCGAACTCGCCCTGGTACTTCGCGCCGGCGATCAGCGCACCCATGTCCAATGAATATACCTTCTTGCTCTTAAGGTTTTCCGGAACGTCACCGTCCACGA
>CAVCRL010000390.1:0-5398 GCA_963604455.1 Lachnospiraceae bacterium
ATTCACTTTAACAAAAGTGATTTTCTTTAATAAATTCGCTTTTACAAAAGTGATTTTGTATATTTGCAAAAATATTAATAGTATTATGCAAAGTTCTGACATACAGCCATTGGTGAACTATTATCATCGAAAAATAAAACAAGTAAATCTAAATTTCAAGAGATACCTTTTCGACCAAATCAACTGGGATGCCCGAATTATAGGGATAAAGGGAGCCAGAGGAGTCGGAAAAACCACACTTCTTCTTCAACGGATATTGGAGAAATACAAGGACATTGATGACACGTTTTACATCACGCTGGACCATCTATGGTTCAGAAACCATTCCCTTGAAGAACTTGTTGAGTACCTTTATACCCACGGCATTACGGAAATCTACATTGACGAAGTCCACAAATATAAGGACTGGAGTCAGTCTCTGAAAATTTTCTACGACGAATTCGCCGACCTAAGAATAGTATATACCGGTTCATCTATGCTTGAAATAGAAAAATCAAGCACAGACCTTGCAAGAAGGCAGACACCATACCGTCTTGACGGATTATCTTTCAGGGAATATCTTAAATACACTGGTGTCCTTGAATATGAACCATTTCAACTTTCTGACATTCTTCAGGACCACGTTGCCACGGCTATGGATATCATTGGAAAGACAAAGATTCTCAAGATGTTTGACAAATACCTGAAAACAGGATATTATCCATACTTCACTGATGCGAAGAATGATTTTCTGATAAGATTGGCAGAGACAGCCAAACTGGTGATTGAAAACGACTTGCCAGCGGTTCTTGATTTGAATTACGCGACAATCGAGAAGACACAGAGACTTCTTATGATCATCGCGGAACACGTACCGCTGCAACCAACCACAGAGAAGCTGGCTGCCGCAATAAGTTCCACACGCGACTCATGCCTGAAAATGATGTATCTGCTTGACAAGGCTGCCATACTACGACTTCTCACCACCGAGTTGAAGAGTTACAAAAGGCTCGTGAATCCAGAGAAAATCTATCTTGACAACACCAACCTGATGTATGCTCTAGGCTCCAACGTCAACGAGGGCAATCTTCGCGAAACGTTCTTCTTCAACCAAGTCGGCAACACACACGATGTCCGCTTAAGCCATATCGGAGATTTCCTGATAGACGGTAAGCTGAGAGTGGAAGTGGGCGGACCGTCAAAAGACTTCTCACAAATAGCCGATATTCCCGACAGTTTCCTCGCCATAGACGGCATTGAGACAGGCTACGGCGCAAGAATCCCACTATGGTTGTTCGGCTTCTTGTATTAAGAAGAACAGACAGCTCTATTCCGACGGAGGTTCACGTAAACATGGCTCCGGTGATTCTGCCATTACAAAAGCACAACCTCCGGCTGCCACTTCTCGGCAGTCACAAACAGGTGTAATAGCATAAATATATGGGACGTCGTCAATGAGTACGACAACTGAAGCACAAACAGGCAATCTTGCTCCAGTCAAAGGCAAAAACGCATACGACGGTAGCATTATATTGAGAATATGCCGCCGATGTGATCGGCTACGGCCCTCTGGAGAGGAATAGTGGCGATTTTTCGTTGCCAGTGTAATCTGCGACGACACAAAAGACAACCTTGTAATATTTTCCGTGGCATTTAAGTTTTTAATTCTCAAGCAAATAAACCGACATCCCAGTACCGATATCAAGACCACATAACAACCTTTTTCAACTGACTATCAATGCATTACCCGCCACGCTACATCTTGGCACCGCAGTAACCCAATCCTAAGGAAGACGGCGTGGCCCTACTCTTTCAATTAGAAAATAATAGTCTTCATCGCCTTTGCCAGGCAGGCTAAATATTGGTTGCCCAACCTCCTGAGATTCACAATAAAAGACTATTACACCTCCTGGGAAAGCCGTAGAATGTGAGTTCCTCTGCAATAATTCAGACATCACATCAATTTGTCTAACGTCCTCTATTTATTCGCGACTACTTGCCACAGTGCCTGAAGGAAAGGGATGACCAAGGTGTCATCCTTTCGGCAGTCTGGCAATTTCGTGGCATTATCGGATTCAATCAAGTCAAAATATTCAAGTCCTCTGTTCCAAATGAAGTCGCCGAGTGACTGGCCGGCAGGACGATGTCCCGACTCATGAAGGAACTTGTCAACGAACCGCTGTCCAAGGCTGTTTTCCCACCACCTGAGACGTGAGCCGTCCTGTTCGCTGATTTGCTGGATTGTCACATTGACATTAACTTCAAAAGTGTTCATCCGAAGAAAATCAGGGATCGAATAACCTGAATGTGTGATAAAAGCATGGGTGGCATAGCAGACGCAGATGTGATCCAGTTTCGGATGGCGCATCCATCCTTCGGCCCAAGTCGTGCCGTCATCAAGAGTGTTTTCAAGCCCTAATTCCTTATCGCTCATTGTCGGCTTCAAATCCTTGGAAGCGCTCCAGTAAGGACTGCAATTCATCACCTCCATGAAGCCAAACTTATCCTGCTGGAGCATAGCGTTCACAATTATCATTTTTGTGAAATCAGAGCGATAGTAATCATCATCCTCCAAACTAATCACATCCTGAGCGGAGTCTCCCCAAAAGCGCAGACTACCTTCGACGGTAAGATCGTCGTCCTTGTCATCCAAAGGGGTTGACAACATCTGGCGATATAACTTCCCTGTTCTGGAGAACATGTCTCCGGTAAGGGAGTACAGCCTTTCATTCTGTCTCTCAAAACGTTCGACCTCGGAATCAGAGCAATGCTGATCGAACATCTCTGACAGAATGAGATAACGTTCCGAAAGCAAAGATCCCACAACCTCTTTCTTACCTTCATCCTTGAGCCATGAACAGTTCCTGCAATCAAGAGGATTACCTGTGATTGAGAGGATCTTCTGTTCCCTTTCGGCTAATTCTCTGTGATATATTGTCATGGTCATCTGAGGGGATGGCAATGCGGCAGCTAAATGCAGAGTTTCCTGGAGATTCGATGACTTTTTGATAAACGTTCTCATCGTATTTTGCTTTTACTGTACAAAAATACGACGGCATATTGCAAAGATATGGCAGTTCTTTTCAGAGGATAAGCATCTGAAGATTAAAGAGTAACACCAACAGATTCCCAACCATGCCAAACCTCTGAAAAACGACACCGTTCTGAGAACCGCAGATACGGTCACTTCGACAAGCTCAGTGACCACAATCTGGTCACCGGGCAGCATGAAACAGCCGCATTACCACATCAAAATGTTTGCATTGCCACATCAAAACAGTCGAAGGGCAACACCGAACAAGTCGCAGAGTCACACTATGGTCACTAAGCCGCACTATGGTCGCTGAGCCTGCGGTTGCTGAGCTTGTCGAAGCATCTAAGAGACTGCCCCAACGGAGGGCCTGGGGTGTGGGACCTAGAAGTGTCCATGGCAGCTAACGTCTTGGTTTTCAAGCAAAAAGAGCTATGTTCTAGCACAGAAAACAGTACCAGAACATAGACCTTTTATATTCATTTTTAAGCACTTAAGTGCCACGACAATTTCCACATTAAATCGGCAAGGTCTTCTGACGGAGCCAGGAGGCGACCTCGGGGGTGAGTCGTGGGGAAAGGGTACGGTAGACTCGCTCGTTGTAGGCGTTGAGCCAGTCGATTTCGGAGCGGTCGAGAAGATCTTTGACAAGGATTGAGGTGTCGAAGTGGCAGAGGGTCAACGGCTCGAATCTCAGCCAATGGGCGAAATCATTCTCTCCGGCGTCAACGCAAAGGATGAGGTTCTCGTGACGGATGCCGAACTTACCTTCCCTGTAGATTCCCGGCTCATCGCTCGTGATCATGCCGGAGAGTAAAGCCTGACGGTTGAAGTTCTGACGGATGTCCTGCGGACCTTCATGAACATTCAGATAGAAACCTACCCCGTGACCTGTCCCGTGGCCGAAATTGCGCTTTGCGTTCCAAAGCGGTTCACGGGCCAGGACATCTAGCTGGCAGCCAGCCGTTCCTTTAGGGAAAACGGCTTTCGCCAATGCTATATGGCCTTTCAAAACTAAAGTGTAGTCCTCTTTCTCAAGATCCGAGCAAGGCCCAAGCGGAACAGTTCTGGTGATGTCAGTGGTACCAAACAGGTACTGTCCGCCGGAATCGCACAGGTAAAGCCCCTCGGCGTAAATCTCAGCGGAAGCCTCTTCCGGTGTGACATAATGAGGCAGCGCGGCATTCGGGCCATAAGCGGAAATTGTCTCGAAACTCTCCCCACGAAAGCCCTCGATCTCGCTGCGGAATTCATGCAACTTCCGGGAGGCTTCATATTCATTGACCGCGTCACCCGCCTCGATGGAAGTCTGCAGCCAATGAAGGAAACGCTCCATAGCTATTCCATCCTCAAGATGCGCTTCCCGCATTCCGGCTATCTCGACATCGTTCTTGACCGACTTGCGAAGCCCGACCGGAGAAGTTCCCATGACGACATACTGCAATGCACTCTCACTCAGGATGCTGTACAAACTGTAATTCAATGTCGCCGGATCCACGAACAAAGCCTTGATGTAGCTGCCGTCCACAAGATTCGAAAGAGCGGTTTCAATGTCTGAATATTCCTGGATATTCACCCCGTCCACCGTCAACTCATGAAAGCTAGCCTCGGTCTCATAATCATCGTCCGGAGTCGGTCCCTTGCGCACGAACCAAAGAACATTATCCTGAGTCACAAGCAGATAGGACATAACGACAGGATTATACGCCACATCCTGCCCACGGACATTCAGCATCCACGCGATCTCATCCAAAGCCGTCAGCAGCACAGCGTCATGGCCATGCTCCGACATCCACTTCCGCATCCAACGGAATTTCTGAGTTCTGGACCAGCCGACCTGCTCCGGCCCAAGGGTGATCACAGGGGTCTGAGGAATCTCAGGACGGTCTGTCCAAAGAGCGTCCAGCATATCGGGAGCGTTGACAAAATGGATTTTCTCACCCACCACATCTTGAATTTCCTTAACGGAAGAGGCTGTCACGCAAAGTCCGTCAACCGCCACACAGACATCATCATAATCCGCGAAGTATTCAGCAATCCATTCTGGAATAAGCACTTGATCCGGAACGCGGGTCTTATGCAACTCTCCCCCGGCCGCAGGAAGTTGCCGGGAAGCCTGAATAAAATAACGCGTGTCAGTCCAAAGCCCGGCGTGATCATCAGTGATGACCAAATCCCCTTCCCCGGTGTAGCCCGAAAGCCAAGCCACCTGATGCCAACGCGCGGCGGAATATTCACTGTTGTGAGGATCATTCCCCGTCACGATGACGGCATCCCAACCCTTCGAGCGCATCATCGCCCGAACAGCCTCGATTCTATCTTTGAATATGCTCATTCGCGGAATAGGTTATATTAATGAATATGATTGACTGTCATTTGAATATCCTG
>CAVCRL010000391.1:0-3926 GCA_963604455.1 Lachnospiraceae bacterium
AAAAACGTTAGTTTTGCATTACGAAAAAAGTCGTAACGAGAAAATACGTAATATGGAGAATCCTTTCAAATTCGGGACTATAGTTGAAGCGGAATACTTCACGGACAGGGTGAATGAGGTAGCTTACATAGAGCAGTTTATAAAAAGTGCCAATCATTTGATCCTGATTAGTCCCTGGCGGTTCGGCAAGAGCAGTGTCGTCGCAAAGGCTGTGAAAGAAAGTGGAAGGAAGAGCATCACTTTGAATCTACAGTCGGTGACATCCGTGTCGGATTTGTCCGCAAAACTGCTCAGGGAATTCTTCAAAGTACATCCCATGGAGCACCTACGGCACCTGATCTCTCATTTCCGGATTGTGCCAATGATCTCAACCAACCCGGTGACAGGGGCGATGGATGTGTCATTCCAATCCGGAGCACCAGAGGAGACCTTGCTTGAGGATGTCTTGATGCTGCTTGAGCGGGCACACTCTGATAAGGACAGGCTTATTGTCGTGCTGGATGAATTTCAAGAGATCAAGGACATCTCAGCTGACTTGGACAGACAGCTCCGTTCCATAATGCAAGAACAGAAACACATCAATTACATCCTGCTTGGGAGTCAGGAAAGTATGATGGCCGAGATCTTTGAGGACAAAAAGTCTCCCTTCTATCATTTCGGAGAGCTGATGAGGCTGGGGAAACTACCAAGGCAGGATTTTCACAGCTACCTTTCAGAGAGGCTATCAGCGGTTTTCCCTGAATCCTGTGGAATTTTGGCGGACAGGATTCTGGACTTCACGGAATGCCATCCTTATTACTCGCAACAATTGGCGGCGAACATCTGGCAGATCGGCGTTTTACAACCAAAATCGGAAGATGTCCTTCAAGCTGCGGTCGATCACATCGTTGTGTCACATGCTCTTGACTATGAGCGCATCTGGATGGGGTTTAAACGTACTAACCGCTGGATTCTCCAGCGTTTGGCAAGCGGTAAATCCCTACAGGATGGAGAACATCGGACAAGCACCGTGTACAGTGCCTTGAAGCGTCTTCAAAAAGACGGATACGCAATCTACTCCGACCACTATGAGTTGGAGGATCCGTTCTTCAAGCAATGGATTCTAAGGCAAGGCTGACTCTGGCACTTCGACAGGCTCAGTGACCGAGGGGGGCTCAGTGACCAACGGGTAAGGGGCAGTGAGCGAGGGGCGGATTTATCAGTATTCAGGGTACGTTTTGTCACCGCAGGTCACAGACGAGAACTTATAGCCGAGAAAATAACAGTTCTGGAATTCTGAACAATCCTTATAATCCTGACTCCCCGGAGTCCACACATACTTGCCATCAACTTCGCTGCCTGTCATCTGCTTTTGTTCGCCTGACAAAACCAGGGCAATAGAAAAATCAGTGTTGCAACCTTTAAAAATTCCACCATCAAAGTTTTCGGGATTCCCATACACTTTTGTGAGAGGAGTGCCAAAGACAACTTTCCGAAGATTGTCACAATAAGCAAAAGCGGATTCCCCGATCTCAGTCACATCCGGAAGAGCTATGGATTTCAGCATCCTCCAGCTTAGAAACGTCGATGCCGGGATCTTCTTACATCCCAGCAGGGTCAGGTCTATAGTGTCATCCCTTGCTCCCAAAAGTCCATATTGTATATAATCAAGCACATCTTTTTTACCAGGCTCTGCATCGAGACGGATGTTGAACCTGGTCTTGCCGGCATCAAATTCTTTCTTTACGGCTTCAGCAATCTCTTCTCCACTCATCCCAACCAACGAGATGACAGTCGCATCAAGAGCATAGCTTTTGCCATCCTCAGTGGGGCCGGAGAAAGTATATGCAGCCAAGGGGGCAACATCGCCATTCTTCAACTTTACGGAAACAGTTGAGTTCTTAACAAACTTGCCGTATAAATAGGCATTGCCGTTTTTGTCAGAATGGAGTGTGTAAGCTGATCTACTATGTGGATTACTGCTGTCATGCGGGGTAACCGGAATAAAGTATAGCATCTCAACGAAAATATTCTCGTCCGGAATGGTCGCGATGCGCAGACGGGAATAGTTGCGTGTTGCATCAGAAAAAGAGACATCTATCGCCTCGCCATTAGAGGAGATTCGTGCTATTCCCTCAAGGTATTCATCCATTCCTTCAATAATATTCCAGTCGTCTTTCGATACCAATCTACCGGAATCCCACTTGTACTCAGGGGCATAATATACCTTGAATGATGGCACTTCGCCTTCTTTATATGCCAACTCACCACTTGTCAATTCCCATTCATTGCCATTATATGTGAAAGTTGCATACATAGACCCTAAAGTCTTGCTATCCGCCTCCAAAAGCAGTTCGTCTCCCTCGGCCCACTCCGTCTTGCCGGGATCCTCAGTGCCGACAGCACGGGTTGAAGGCACTCCGAACGCCGGGAAATCACCGACCACGAAGCGGATGTTGCTGTTATCCACCGTTACGATCGTATTATCCAAATCGCTTGTGCACGATGCCAGCACAAAAGCACCGAGGACCAGCATGATGTGGTGAAATATATTTCGTACAGTCATATTCTTCAATTATTTAAGTTCCTCTTCGTTTGTCCAGCCAGCCAGTAAACCGCCTTCGACTTTGATCTGGGTAAGTTCCACCTTGTCCTTCCCGATCTTAAGGTTATAGGCATAACGGTGCCCACCCCAAAATTCAGTCTGGGTCTTCAATGAAGACTTATAATTCTTCCCTCCGACAGAGAAATTCAAAAATTCTATCCCGGCATCCCGTGTCCCCGGCACTACTATCGCTGAGAATTTGTTGGCATTCTCGTGTCTATAGGCTTTCACCTCGACTGCACTGCCAGTCCCGTACACTTTATCATCCGCGCCAAGCGAAAACTCAGGGTACGGACTTATCACCACAGGATTTTCAAGAGTGGTGCCTTCCGTAAAATCAGCGGAGCCAATCTCATACTCCACGGTGACCAATGCCAGACAATGCGCAACCGGTATTTTAATATAGTTCCAAGGTTCACCCTTCCAGCTGCCAGCAATATAATCCGCACTCTTCA
Organism: Lachnospiraceae bacterium; assembly: GCA_963604455.1. GTDB lineage: Bacteria > Bacteroidota > Bacteroidia > Bacteroidales > UBA932 > Cryptobacteroides. Next base: position 3,040 of record CAVCRL010000391.1, read on the forward strand.
GTCCATTCAGCGAGTTTTGCTCTATAGGCAAGGTCCATATATTAGTCTTTGCATCATAAGCATAATCAGACGGATACGAGACACGAATCTGGTGCTGCCCCCAACCACTCCACACGAAGTTCTTGTGATGCGACCAGCTCACGAAGCCGTCCTCGGAGACCGTAGCCGTGAGGACACTTTCGGTGGTTTTCCCGCCTCCTGTGACTTCAGCCTTTATCTTGTCACCGTTTTCCCACTTGCCGGCCTTTTCATCCAACGTGTTGACGCGGGTTTGCGCGCCACCAACGACAAAAGAGGCGTTAATCTGCTGACCGACCAGTGATGGGGTGATGTCCTCTTTCTGAGAGCAGGCGGAAAGGCCCACGACAACCAGGGCAAGTCCTAAAATATAATATTTCATCTTCATACTCAATTCTTTTCTTCGGCATCGAGAGCGCTGGACGTACCCTCTTGCCACTGTGTTATGTCAACATTCTCAAGCTGAATCTTGTCCTTTCCGACCTTGACGGTCATCGAATATGCGCAGCCACCGAGGTAACCGCCATTCGAGTCCTTTACGAAATTAAGGTCCTCCGACAGCGTCATGTGGCAATCCTTGCCGTCAGCGAACACAACTGTAAGAGCATCCCCGCCGGCCTTCTGTCCGGTGGAAGGATAAAAAATTGCCTCGTAGCAATTCTCGGAGGCCTTGTGCATGCGGATGTCAACAGGAGATGAGCCTATAGTAAACAGACGTCCTTCCTCACTAAGACTGCAGCTTATGTCTCTCCACGTCCCGTTGAGCCACACCTCCTTGACGGAAGGTTTCTCGTCCCCGAATTCATTGCCGTAAGTCAGGTTGACTGTCATTTTCAGCAGCGAATGCTTCAACTCGATGTGGAGTTTAC
>CAVCRL010000392.1:0-3863 GCA_963604455.1 Lachnospiraceae bacterium
CACCGGTCAGGGTCTCTATCGGAACGTCATTCTTGGAAATATTATCCAGATTGTAATTGCCTTGCTTCAGATAGCGAACAAGGAAAGAGGGAGTGCCGGTTTCGTACCAGTAATTCCTGAACCTATTGGCATAGAACGTGTTTAGCAGACTGAACGGGTTGTAAACCCCTATGCTGCCCTCGCTGAAATGGTAGCCGTCGTACATTTTCGCCAACTCGCGGTAGCATTCATCAATTCCTATCTCATTCGCCTTGGCCAGTTCCGCCACACTCTCGCCGAAATTGCTCCGGAGCTCTGCCTCGGAAACCCCGCAAATGTCGGCATACCTGTTGTCCATCGAGATGTCGTTGAGGTTGTTCAATCCGCTGAATATGCTCATCTTGCCGAGTTTTGTCACTCCGGTCAGGAATGCGAATCTGATCAGGGCATCCTCGCCTTTCATCACACTGTAGAACCCTTGAAGCTCCCTCCGGAAAGACTCCATCAACTCGGGGTTGTCGATGTTGTCGATGATCGGCTTCTCATATTCATCAATGAGGATGACAACACCTTTCTCCGTTTTTTCGTATGCGGTTTCGATGACAGTCTTGAATCGTGTCGGGAAATCCCTGGACTCGTTGTTGATTCCGTATCGCACTTCCCATCTATGTAGTTGATGATCAAGATTCGCGTCAAGATCGGATGTCGAAGTGTATCCGCTTCCAGTGAAGTCCAAGTGAAGGACAGGATACTCTGTCCAGTCCTTTTCCAGAGACTCGATGTCCAAACCTTTGAACAGTTCTTTTTGCCCGCTGAAGTAAGCCTCCATTGTCGACACCAGCAGACTCTTCCCAAACCGACGCGGCCGGCTCAGAAAGTAATATTTCCCAGTAGAGGCAAGCTGATAGACGAACCTCGTCTTGTCAACATAAGCGAACCCTCTTTCGCGGATGTTGGAAAAGCTCTGAATTCCGATCGGATACAACATAAAAGTCACCTCCTGTATATTCTTTATATTTGGCTTGTCGGCCCTAAGGCTGCCAAGACGACATTTACAAAGTTAATCGTTTTCAGCAAAAAAAGAAACCTCTGATGCCCCTATGCGGCAAGCGAATGACACACCGGAATCTCTCCAGAGACCTGTAACCGATCACATCGGAAGCATATTCCCCATGTAATGCTGCTGCCGTATGTATTTTTGTCTTCGGCAGGAGCAAGATTGCTTGTTTGTGCTTCAGTTGTCATACTAATAGACGGCTTTTCAAAGTTGGCCTACTGCCGGAAAGTTGCAGTCAAACTTGCCATCTTTGCCAAAGATTAAAAATGAATATGCCATGACATTATCCGAACTGATTCACAAGGTCTCATTTGATGACCTTATACCGACACTCAAGGAAGTGTACGATGTCGAAACTGACATCTATGCCTACAGGGAGGCTTTCGACGAACTGAATCTTCTCCGCCCGACCGGACAGGGTGAGGGAAATATCAAAGTTTATCGGAATGAAGAGGAACATTACATCGGAGTGAGCGGATGCAACGACATCTGGGAGAACCTCCTCAACTTGAATATTCATGTAGAAGAGGGCATCCGGTTGGATGACAACGCTCTGGCCGCATATATTCTTTGGGAACTGACCTTCTATGGATTTTCTCAGGAAGAAATGTCATCTTTTTTCACAAATCGCAAGGGACCGGACAACAAGTATTCGAGGAGATCTTCGGAGGTATATTCGCGGAAAATCAGCATGTACGCCCGTGGGAGGGAAGAGAAGCAACAATGCTTCAAGGGCGCCATGTATTGGAATGTCAGTGAAAAGATACACGAACGTGAGCAGCGAAGGAACCGCGCCAAGCGTATGCGTGACGCACGTATGGAGCGGTCGATCAAACGCCTCGACAGAATGGCTAAGGTTGAGGACTGCATCCAACGGCTCCTGAGCCTATGCCCGGACCTCGAACGGCATAATCTTGAATATCTTTTTGGAACATATTCAATTACCGAGTCGAACTTCCACCAGCAGGAGAGTCGTGGAGGCTATAGGCCTGCGACCTTGTGTGAATCCATATCCAAATACAGCCTCCTCCTGCAATCTGAATATGACAGCGTGGTGATTGTCCTTTATTCTTCTGATGCTGATAGGGTGAGCCCTTCTCTGCGTTCCGCTGTTGAGGATCTGCTGATCACAGGGAGGTCTCTGAAGCGTTCGGTCGTTAGGGTATGTTCCAACAGCAAAATAACGGACGGCAGTATCAGGGCTTTTGTCGTAACGAGTAAGGATGAACTGGAAGTGTAGGAATTTTATGGAAAAGACATTGCATATTATACCCTGCAAAACATATTGGGCATGGATAGCATATCATTGGATAGGATCGGAAAGGGATGCGCACGATGTCTTGCAATACCCGGTCCGGACGAATATTCATTATTTGCCTGAAGATTTTTCTGAGGTGGAAATGATGAAGGTCGCCATTTCTTGGGGTGATGCCAAACTGTATGAAGACCTGAAGGCTTTTGCCCGGAAGCTATCTGAGATTCAGAACTACGAGAAAGTCGTTGTCTGGCATGCGGAAGACGCTGATTCAAGACTGTTGTTTTACACGGTGGCCAGTGTTGTGCGACAAGCGTTGTACGAAATTGACATTACTCCGGAGGACAGGCGTACACGATGGAAGCAGGCAATAGAAGATGAGCCTGAGGCAGAGCAGGATGTGGATGTTTTTTATGAGGGGCATGTGGGCGATGTCGCAAGGTCCAGCTATTCAATGACGCCGGTGACTGAAAAGATGAGAGAGAGGCTTCTGACTGAATGGAGACGATGGGGCGGAGAAGATGCTCAGGATTGCCCTGTTTTGGTCAACCAGTATGGGGAATTGTTCCACACGTATCGTACATATTTGTACCAGGACATTTTTGAGTTCACCCCGAAGACCGAAGATGTATTCATCGCAAGGATTGTCGGGCAAGTCCTTTCCAAACATCCACAATTGTGGGAACAGTATGTCTGTGACACTGTCGTCAAGATGGCTGATGAGGGGATGATCAAATGGGTGAAAAAGGCTGATGATCCATTCCGAAGTCGTGTACAGCAGTACAAATACGATGTGGCGGAAGACTGGTCAGGCTACCCACGAGACTTCCTGTATCATTTCATCGGTAAATGCGGAAAGAAGATCACTATGTCCGAGGATGACCTCAAGGCGGAATATCGTCGTGACCGTAAAGACTGTGCAGACATTTGGGGGCACGGCCATCTGACTCGGGAAGACAGACAAAAGAGAAAGAAACAATGGGAAGAGAAACTGGCCGTGAGGTGGGCTGCGGCCTTTAACGAAAACTGGGGCTGGTATCATTTGTTGTCAGTCATCGTGGTGAAACTTAGGATGATGTCGGAATATATGCGTCAATGGTCTCCACTCGCCAACGGCTCTGTTTATGCGGATCAGATGGAACGAGCCATCAGACTGATTCAAATCATTCTTGACCGGGGCGGGCAATCTGACTATGCGCATACCAAAGATGAGGATGAATATTTTGATTCCAAGCATTTCTCCCACTACGTCAACTTCCGTAACCGCAACCGCATCCCAAGCCCGGACTATTGCGGCGAGCTGTTCTGGTGCGACGCGCAGCGCCTCCGTTTCGACAAAGCCTGGAACCTTCTCTGGGAGATGTTCCGCACGAAACTGCTATCATGGGATGATTAAATGAATATTCCCCGTTGTCTCTGGAAAAACGACCTAAGGCCGGCATAAGAGAATCTTCTGGCGATTTGAAAACAGATAAGCGGCAGCCTTGTATATTCAAAAAAAATATGTACTTTAGCGTGACATACTTGAGAACACGGAAGTGTAAGTTTATTCTCGAATACGAATCTGGAAAA
>CAVCRL010000393.1:0-3776 GCA_963604455.1 Lachnospiraceae bacterium
AAAAAGAGGTGTGTTTGTTTGACAATCTGATGTGGATGTGGTATTTTTGCACATGGACAAATGTTATGCGCAATATTAATACACAATGAAAAGAATATTATTGACTGTTTTGGCCGTCATGGCCTTTCTTCCTCTTCCGGCGCAGACCAAACCGGCGCAGAAGGACTATCTTGACCGCTATCAGCTGCTGGTCTCCAAGCTTGGTGCCGATGGGGTTGGCATCGAGACCCTTCTGCAGCGTTGGGGGAAGGATTATCCGGAGGACACGGACATGCTGCTTGGGAAGTTCACGTACTATCTGACCAAGAGCCAGTCCTCTTCGATTGAGGTCATGGATGCAACCAAATATCTTGGCAACGCTCCGGCCTTGACTTTGAAGGACACGCTCGGCAGGGATGTGAACTATTTTCAGGTCGTGTCCTATGATGACGAACTGTTCGGAAAGGCGACCCAGGCCATCGAAAAGGCCATCGAACTGAATCCTAACCGTTTGGATCTGCGTCTGTTCAAAATCTCGGCCTTGATCGGCTATGAGAAGGACAGCCCGGACATGGCGTTGGCCGGCCTGAAAGCCCTTATCGATTACAACGGTCACAGTCATCCCAAGTGGGAATATCCTGAGGTTGAGGCGAATGACGATCTCTTCCCATCTGTGATGCAGGAATATTGCTACGCTTTCTTCAAGATCGGCACTCCGCATTGTTTTGAGGCCTTCAAGGAACTGTCCGAGAAGATGCTCAGCTACTATCCCGGCCAGACTGTCTACATGACGAACATTGGCTCGTACTATCTTGTTTACAAGCATGACAGCAAGAATGCCCTGAAGATGTACAACAAGGTCTTGAAGAAGAGCCCGGACGACTACACCGCCATCAAGAACTGTGTGCTTCTCGCCCGCAACGACAAGAACACCAAACTTGAGAAGAAGTACCTCCAGATGCTCGTCCGCGTCACCCCCGACGAGACCGAGAAACTCTCCTCCCAGGCCCGCCTTGATGCCTTGAAGTAGGTATTATCTTGATTTTAATTTGATTATATAAATATTTCCCAAAAGTTCACAACCTTGTGGTCCGCAAAGTTGTGAACTTTTGGGTTTTTAAGTCTTGTTGCTTTTACAATATTCATGTTGTACAATTTAAACATTGTTTTTATATTTGCCAATAATTACGTTGTATTATGACATTCGATAAAATACTGGATGACGGAAGGCTTTGGGCCGTTAGATATGAGGGGCATGAAGATAATTGCTTTGAAGAGTTGTTTGGCCAGTGGTATGACATGTTGTGGTTGAAAAGATTCTTTAAAGACAACATACTCGACCTAAAGTCATATTTCCATATTACTGACGTGTACGAGGCTGTCAGAGTGACAATTGAGGATGCCTCAAGGCTTGAATGCCTGATGTTGGACATTGCCCCGGAGGCCAATCTGGATTTGCTTTTCAGGCATTTGGAGAACAACCGTTATTCGGAGATGTCATTGGGAAAGGAAAAAGCGAAAGGGGAGAGTTTGCGATATCATTCTTCCTGGTTGAGAGTATATGCCATAAAAATTGAAAATGGAGTGTATCTGGTGACAGGTGGTGCGATCAAATTGACGGCCACGATGTCGGAAAGAAGTCATACTTTAGCTGAACTGGCAAAGTTGGAATTGGTTAGAAATCACCTTATTGATAATGGTGTCTTTGACAAGGAGGGATTTAACGATTATATTAAAAATGAACAAGGCAATTGAATATCTGAACCAACATCAGTCTGCGACTCCATCCAAATGGAGAGATAATGCCCAGTGGCGTAGAGACAATGAGAGATGGCTGAAATATTCCAGATTCATCACAATGAAAGTGATGCGGGCTATGGATGAGCGATCTGTCACTCAGTCGGAACTGGCGGAACGGATGGGGTGTTCTCAGCAGTATGTCTCCAATCTTCTGAAAGGAAGTTCCAATATGACTCTGGAGACGATATCAAGAATAGAGGATGCTCTCAACATTGATATTCTTCATTCGCTATTGTCTTCTGTTTCCGGATACTCGGAGTCATCCCAGTCTTCTGTTCGCTATTTGAGTGATGGTGATCAGGTTCCCTACGGGAATAAAACAGAACAATCAACTGATAGTAACATTTAAAAGAGAGGGAGACCTCTTTGATCTCCCTCTCTCTTTGATTCGACGATCGGTAGGAATTATGACCTTTAGGGTCGCAGAGCCTGCCGAAGCGGCTGGAATGCTATTTGAGTGACCGAACTATGCGGAAGCCCATGATGTCATAGACAACGGAGCCGCTGCCGATACTTTGGTTTGTCTTGCAGTTCGCGTTCTGGATTCGCCAGTTCTGCACGGCACAGTTGGCACGGTATGTAGTGTAGCATCCGCCTCTTGTTATGACAAGCTGTTCTACCATGTCACGAGGTTTCTCAGGCCCCCAAGGGTCGGTCTCCTCCGCATCTGAAGTGTAGTCCAGTGTCATGTACCACTCTCCGGTCATCTCCTCTATGTTGCCGCTGAGGTCGTATATTCCAAGATTGTTCGGTTTCTTGAGGCCGACAACATGGACATGAGGTTCGTCTCCTATCAGAGAATTCTCCCCATACCAGCAAACCTCGTCGATATCATCACTTCCGGCAAGGTAGAAAGGATACTTCTCATTCTCCGGACCACCTTTTGCAGCGTATTCGAACTCGGCGTTGGTCGGGAGTCTGTAACCATTGGCTTCTTTGTTTCTTGTTACGGTCGCCTCAAGAAGCTCTTTGCCGGTTTCCTTGTCCCACTTTGTGTCGGAGAATGTGTACACTGGAGTGTATCCCTTCTGCTCACTCAACTTGTTGCAGTAGTTCATCGCCTCGTACAGAGTCACTTTGGAGACGGGGTAGAGATCGTTGCTCTTGTCTCTGGACGGATTGTAGCCCATGACCTGAAGGAATTCCCTCTGTGTCACTTCATAACGTCCCATCTCAAATGCAGAGATGTTCACTTTATGGGCGTTTTCCTGATCCTGTGCGTGTACTGTCGTTTTGAAATATTCACTTGGCTGCTTGCCGAGGATGAATGAGCCTGCTCCAATGGACACCATGTCGAACGGCTTGAAGTTCGGGTTGGTCTCCTTTCCGGTTCCGGGATCTGTTCCGCCACCGCCGTCTGATTTTATGGTCACGACCGCGAAATAGGTCTTGCTGTCCATTGTCTTCTCGTTGAGGACATGGTATTGCACGGCGTCGGTGAAGTCCTGCGCCACACCGCTGGCAGGGGTAACAGTCGATCCTTCGGAGACCACAACCACTGGTTTGAGAGCGGTCACGTCAGTGCCCTGAGGCATGGTGATCGTGATTGTAGGGTACTTGATCTCACTGGAGATCTGGCCTGGAATGATGAACTGTGTGATTTCGGCTCCGGCACCAGGTGTCGGGGTAGGAGTGTCTCCGCCACCATTCGCGCCGTTCTGCATGACGGTCAGAGTGTAGGTGTTGACCTCCTCGTCATTCAGATAGGCGGTGATGTCAATCGTGGTCTGGCGAGGGTTGGCTGTGGTGTTTTTCGCTATCGAGAGAGAAAGGCGGGCTTTGCTGCATGACGCTATGCACCAGATTTTGTCCGCCGTGGGGATGTCTGTCTTGAGCTTGAAATCACCGAGATCGTTGCCGTTCGCGTCAGCGAAAGAGATGGCGCTTGTCATCACACCGGATTTGTCCACTGTAAGGATTCCGTTCTCTTGGTCGAACGAGAGAACCCCTTCAGGAATCTGGGAGATTTCGGCGGCGAGCTCAACTTTCGGAGCCGG
>CAVCRL010000394.1:0-3610 GCA_963604455.1 Lachnospiraceae bacterium
AGCCGAACGCTGACGACAGCACAAGGCCTGTCAAGTCAACTCCGTTCCCTAAGAAAGTTCTCATCTTCTCCCCTCACCCGGACGATGATGTAATCTCGATGGGAGGCACATTCATCCGCCTCGTCCATCAGGGACACGACGTGCATGTGGCCTATGAGACTTCAGGTGACCTGGCCGTTCACGATGACGTTGTGCTTCAGCACATGGACGCCGCCTACCAGCTTGGATTCGCCGACAAGTTCGACGAGGTAAAGAAAATCATAGACTCAAAGAAGCCGGGCGAGCCTGAGCCTAAGGAGCTTCTCGCCATCAAGGCGGCCATCCGCCGCAGCGAGGCCAGAGGAGCCGACAGAAGCTTCGGACTCAACGACAACACCAACGTGCACTTCCTCAACCTGCCGTTCTACGAGTCAGGCGGAGTGACAAAACTGCCTCGCACACAGAAGGACCTCGACATCATCAAGGAACTGATCGTCAAACTGCACCCTGACCAGATCTACATGGCCGGAGACCTTGCCGACCCTCACGGAACGCACAGGGTCTGCACCGAGGCCGCCCTTGAGGCCATCGAGCAGCTCAAGGAGGAAGGCAACGACTGGCTGAACGACACCACGATCTGGCTCTACAGAGGAGCGTGGATGGAGTGGGAGCTCTGGAGAGTTGACATGGCCGTTCCGCTCAGCCCTGACGAACTTATCGAGAAGCGCCATGCCATCTTCCGCCACCTTTCCCAGAAGGACATCGTTCCGTTCCCTGGCGACGACCCGAGGGAATTCTGGCAGAGGGCCGAGGAGCGCACACAGAACACCGCAAGGCTTTACAATGAATTGGGAATGGCTGAATATCAAGCCATCGAGGTTTTCCTTAGATTGAAATAACATATTAAAAGAATATCATCATGAAAGTAATCATCAGAGACACAAAGAAAGACGGCTCAATCTGGGCCGCCCATCACATCGCAGCCGCCATCAAGGCAAAGGCTGAGAAGACCGACAAGCCATTCGTACTCGGACTGCCTACCGGCTCAACCCCACTGGATGTCTATGCCGAGCTCGTCAGAATGTACGAGGCCGGAGAGCTCTCCTTCAAAAATGTCATCACATTCAACATGGATGAATATGTAGGGCTTCCTGAGAGCCATCCAGAGAGCTACCACAGCTTCATGCACAAGAATCTGTTCGACAAGGTGGACGTTCCTGCCGGCAACATCCACATTCTCAACGGCAACGCTCCTGATCTCGCCAAAGAGTGCGAGGATTACGAGAAGGCCATCGTGGCTGCCGGTGGAATCGACCTGTTCCTCGGCGGAGTCGGCGAGGACGGACACCTCGCGTTCAACGAGCCGTTCTCTTCCCTCAACTCCAGGACAAGGGTCATGACCCTCACCCAGGACACTCTTGAGGTAAACTCCCGTTTCTTCGACAACGATGTGAACAAGGTTCCTAAGCAGGCCATGTCAGTCGGTGTCGCCACAGTGTGCGGTGCCAAGGAGGTTCTCGTCCTCGCTTTCGGAGGCAAAAAGGCCAAGGCTGTCAAGGATGCCATCGAAGGCCCTGTAAGCCACTATGTCACCCTCTCGGCCCTTCAGCTGCACGAGAACGGTGTCGTTGTGCTTGACGAGCCGGCCGCCGGTGAGCTCAAGGTCAACTCTTACCGCTATTTCAAGGCTGTCGAGGCTGCCGAGAACAAATAGTGCGTGGAGACTAACAATTTGTAAATCAGAATAGTAAACATTATCCTCCCGCCATATTCGACGGGAGGATATTCATTAAACATCAATAGATCAGTATGTTATCCTCCACGATCATCGCGGCGTTTCTGACCTTCGTCAGCGCCTTGGGAAGCAATGAACCTGGCAAAGCCATAGACAGTCGCTTCGACAAGCTCAGCGATCAGACTAACGAACAAGCCTTATTCCAAGTCACGAGCCAACCGGACGCTGAGCCTGTCGAAGCGTCCTTCTCACCCAGTGAAAGTCCTGCCCAAGGGCACGGAGTAAAGGAAAGATGCGAGCGTTACACGATGAAGAATCAAGGACTTGAGCGGGAATATTACCTCTACCGTCCGGAAGGATTAAAGGCCGGGGCCCCTCTCGTGATAGTCCTGCACGGCTATAGTGGCTCGGCACTCAACGGAAAGGAAGCGATGATGGATGTCGCCGACAAGAACGGGTTTGCCGTCTGCTACCCTCAGGGAATAAAGGACCCGAAAGGAATCGCGGGCTGGAATGTACGCTACCCTTCCCAGGAAGGAATGAAGACCGATGACGTAAAGTTTCTCATAGCCCTTTCCAAAGAACTCCAGAAGAGATTCGACCTAAGCCCCAAGAACACCTTCCTTACCGGAATGTCCAACGGCGGCGACATCATCTACCTGATAGCGATGCGCGCTCCGAAAGCCTTCAAGGCCATGGCCTCGATCGCCGGACTGCAGTTCAGTTGGATGGAGACTGAATATTCCTACAAGCATCCGCTACCTTTCATGGAGGTTCACGGCACACAGGACCGCACTTCCGAATGGCTCGGCGACCCTCAGAACAAAGGAGGATGGGGAGCGTATATTCCTGTCCCGGCGGCGGTCAGCAGGATCATCGCAGTCAATGGTTGCACCGAGGAATATGTCACCGAACTTCCTCGCCGTGAAGGCCGTAACCAAGTTACCCTCTATCAGTTCAAGGCTGGCAAACCGGCGGTGAAAGGTGGCAGACCTACCGAAGTATGGCTCTACAAAGTCGAAGGCGGTGACCATTCCTGGTCAGACAGGGACATGGACACCTGCTCCGAAATCTGGCGCTTCTTCAGCCAGTGGATTGACTAATTTTTTGTAAATATGCGGTGAAAAGGCTAACTTTGTGATAGTCTTAAAAAGAACTTGCAAAGATGTCCAATTACCGCATTTTCGTGGAGAAACACCCTGAGTTCCAAGTGGAGGCAAAGAGTCTTCTTGGAGAACTCAACGAGAACTTGCAGCTGGAGCTGAAAACGCTTCGGCTGCTTAATGTTTATGACTTGTTCGGATTCACGCCCGAACTTCTGGAGAAGAGCCGCTACAGCGTCTTCGGAGAGATTGTGACCGACTCTGTCACAGACTCGATTGATCTGGACGGAGCGAAATACATCGCCGTCGAGTACCTGCCGGGCCAGTTCGACCAGAGGGCGGCCTCGGCTGTGGACTGCGTTCATCTGATCGAGCCATCGGCACAGATCAGCATCAAGAGCTCCAAACTCTTGATCGTTGACTCTGACGCTTCCGAGGAGACCCTTGAGAAGATCCGTCACTACTACATCAACCCGGTGGAGTCCCGCACGAAAGACCTGAGCAAACTTGCTGACACAGAGCACGCCGCGGTCAAGCCTGTTCCTGTACTCGAAGGATTCAGGAATATGAGCGGTGACGATCTGAAGGCATATTGCAAAAAGATGGGCCTGGCGATGAACGCGGATGATCTCGCCGAAGTTGTGAAATATTTCACCGAGGAAGGCAGGGATCCCAACGAGACCGAGCTCAGGATTCTGGACACCTACTGGAGCGACCACTGCCGCCACACGACTTTCACGACGGAACTGGAAAGCATCGACGTGGAGGATTCCTTCATCAAGGAGGACATCGA
>CAVCRL010000395.1:0-3488 GCA_963604455.1 Lachnospiraceae bacterium
ATATCGTCTTGGAAGCCTAAACCTAAGGAAATGTATCAAGCGTTTTATCGCTGCGGTCTTTTAAAGACATTGGACCTTTCGGGATGGGATATGAGCCAGATTGATAGAGTTACTGAGATGTTCTGTAATTGTGCGTCGCTTAGAGATGTGTATTTGGATAATTGGGATCTGACCAATTACAACGGGGGAACACATCCAAAGGCCTATGAGTGGTGGGCTTTCTCCGGTATTAACTGCAGAAACCGCGATTTTAATATTTACGTCAGAAACTGCAATAAAAAGACCGTGGAAGCTGTGAAAAGATGGGTCGATAATTCACAAATTGCCGGAGGCGAACCGCTTAATAAAGGTCGTTGCAATATAATAACAAAATAAATAACTTAATGAATATAAACACAATGAATATGAAAAAATACATTGCCGCCCTCTTCGGTGCGATCGCCCTTGTGGCCTCCGGCTGTACGGATTATGACAAGGACATAGAACGACTCAATCAGAGGATTGATGAGATTGAGAACAACCGGATAAAGTCTATCGATCAGCAGATTGAAAACATCAATGCCTCGCTTCCTAAGTTGGAGCAGGCCGACAAGGACCTCAAGGACATGATAACGGACTTGGAAGGCACCGCGGCGGATCTTCGTAAGTCCATTTCTGACAACGAGAAAAGCATCGCCGCTGTGAAATCCGATCTTGAGAACGCCGTGAATGAGCTTCAGGCGAGCGACAAGAAGAACAGGGAGGAACTCATCGATGCGATTAGCGCCGCGAAGGGCGAGGTACTTGCCAATCTTGAGGCCGCGAAGAAAGAGGTTGAGGGAAAACTGACTGCCATAAACAACACAATCTCAGACCTTAAGGCAAAGGACACTGAATTGGAGAAGAAAATCTCTGACCTTAAGGAATATGTTGATAAGGAACTCAAAGGTACCAAGGACTGGGCGAACGCCTCATTCGCGACGCTTATTCAGTACAACGGCATCGTGGAGCAGATCGCCGGGATCAACTCCGAAATCAGTGGCCTGAAGAAATCTCTGACAGACCTTGAGACTCGTCTTGTGAATAAGTTTTCCGAGGATTTGAACAAGGCAGTCAGTGACCTGAAGACTAAAATCGCTGATGAGGTCTCAGGCCTGAATGAGAGGATTGACAAAGAGGTCTCCGACATCACGAAAGCTTATACTACCGCCATCACTACCGCCAGTGATGAGATTGAGAAAGCCTGGACAGCCAATTTGAAAACCTCCATTGATGATTTGGAGAAGTCCCTTAAGGCTTGGGTGAACGAGAAACTCACCGCCTACTGGACGATCGAGGAGACCAAGGCCGCCCTTAAGGCCCAGAAGGAAGACCTTGAAAGCCAGCTGGAGGCCCAGAAGGCCCTCATCAAAGGCTTGATTGACGCCAACACTGGTGACATCTCCAAACTGAAGGAAGCTTTGGCCGAGACCGAGAAGGCTATTCAGGCTAACTCTAAAGAGATCGCTGATCTGTCATCAGCGTTGGGCGCGGCCAAGGAAGAGATAACGAACGCTTATAAAAAGGCTATTGAGGACGCGATAGCTGGTCTGAACGCCGACTTGGATAAAGCGATCAAAGAGGCTAATGACAAGATTGAAAAAACTGCCACTGAATTAAGGGCGCGTATCGATAAATGTGATAAGGATGTTCGTGACGCGATCGACAAGATAAACAAAGCCTTGAGCGAGATCCAGAACAAGATCCAGTCTGTGACCTATCGTCCTGAATATTCAGACGGCGTACACAATGTGTATAGTGACACCAAAACATTCCGTATGAAGTTTGAGATCCGCCCGGCCGGAGTGGTCTCTAAATTGAACACAAGCAATGTCAAGATGCAAGCCTATGTGGATTGGGGGCGCGGTCAATGGAAGACATTTGATCTGACCGTCATAGGAGTTGTGACTGAATCAAATGGTGTCGCGGCGGTCAAGGTTTCGGCGGAGGCCATCAAGAACTCTTCGGCTACATTCTTTGATGCCGCGTGGACGTATCCAACTTACGCGAAGCTTCTCATTGAGGATTCCACTCAGGGTTGGGAAATCTCCTCAGACTTCATCCGCCTTAAAGCCGTGTCGGGCAGTCTGGAGCCGGACATGCTCTACGGCCATGAATATGTCGAGATGGGTGACGGCTTGAAATGGGCTACCTGCAACATAGGCGCCGATAAGCCGGAGTATGTCGGATCGCGTTTCGCATGGGGCGAGGCGACACCTGATCCTGATAAACCCACGTATTCTCTGGACAACTACAAATGGTACGAGAACGGAAACTACACAAAGTACAATTCTACAGATGATAGGTTGATCTTGACTAAAGATGATGACGCCGCCACCGTTAATTGGGGAGGAACATGGCGTACTCCGACCAGCAGTGAGATTCTTAAACTTGTAGGCCATTGTACGTGTACATGGGATGATACAAGAAACGGCTTCATCGTGACAAGCGAGTTCCCTGGTTATGAAGGGAACAGCATTTTCCTCCCATCTCCAGAATATAATCCAACCATATACAATGGGCTGTACTGGACCTCAATTCGCTCAACTAAGGATATTGAAAATGCAAGCACTTTTGCCGTAAAAAAGAGCAATAACGGTCATATCGTCTTATCTTCTTCATTCCCACGTTACCTCGGTCTGCCGATCCGTCCGGTGTCGTTTTAATCCTTGAAGGTTAACACTCTGATTAGTAGATAATAAACGAACTCTCCTCCTGCCCGGTCCGGGTGGGAGGAGATGCTTTTATCAGGCTGACAGGTAGGACTTTGCCATCCACACCTGATCATTTCGCGATCTTGGAGCGGATGAAGCGGTAGAGATCAGGGAGGATGAGTACAGGTGAGGTGCAGAGAAGTATCCAGCCCCAGTCTGAGAGCGGAAGAGGGGAGACCTCGAAGAATGCTCCGAAACAGTTGACGATCAGGAACTGGCCGATCAGGATGATTCCGGCGACCAACAAACATCCGTAGCATGCTGATGCCTTGAATCTCTTTCGGTTGAAGAAGAAATCAAGAATATCCTGAAGTACGCTGCCGTCGGTCTTGAAGTATCTGGCGTTGAACAGGTTCCAGAACTGGATCAGCACGAATGTCGTGAAGAACACTCCCAGTTCATAGCCCGAAAGATGTGCCTTTGTGTGGGCTGAGAACGCTCCGCTGAAGAACTCTCCGACAACATTCCAGTGAAGAAGGTCGGCCACCGAGCTGATGTCCATCCGCCAGAGAAGCTGCCAGAGAAGAGCCAGAAAGGCGAAGAAGAATATTCCCGAAAAGACTATCCGCTTTCCCATCCGCCGGTCGATGATGTGGCTTTTCTGGTTCCGTGGCTTGTCATCCATCACCTTGCGGTCCGGCGGGATCGAGGACAGTGCCATCGCCGCGAACGTGTCCATGATGAGGTTCACCCAAAGCATCTGCGTGACAGTCAGCGGTGAGTCCAGCCCGATGAACGCTCCGAGCAGCACTATAA
>CAVCRL010000396.1:0-2845 GCA_963604455.1 Lachnospiraceae bacterium
ACAACGACCTCTCTGAAAACCTTCTTTTTAACACGAATCGAATTACAATAATATTTTCCCTCGAACTCAACATCATAATATAAAGTCCCAGACCACTTTCGTGTTACCACAGCTATAGCATCTTGTCCATAATGCTTGATTCGATATGAATTATAACCGTCCCAACAATAATATATTACACTCCATATCAATACTACGGGGACTAAAACATAGATGACTATATTAAAAATGGCATTCCTCATAACACAAACTATTTTTTTTACAAAACGCCTTCAGGCACACCACCACTAGCCTCCACTCCAACAGCATCTCGGCTGAAAAACTGTTGCCTTAAGCATTGACTTTTTCAGCCGCAGCGTGCCCTCACCCACTTCTGTGGCATAGTAACGTGAAAGCATTTTGTAAAGGCTCTTCTCATACACTTCTCAACAATATTCTCAGAAATAGTACCTTAACCCGATGGAAGGTTGAATGGCGAGGTTGTAGGTCAGCACGTCGGTCTTTATGTCATAATCATTCTGGCCGACCTTCTTGATGTTGGTGAAGGAATAGCCCAGAGTCAGGAAACTGACGGAGAAGGCGAAATGGGAAGTCGGGCGGAACTCGAACGCACCTGGAGCCAACTCCACACCATAGCCAACGACATTCTTGCTTACGTAGATGTCCTCGGTTTCGACCTTTACGCTCCCGACGGTTCCGAACATTGCAACCTGAGGCGTGAAATAGAAACCATCTCTGATTTTCAGGTAATATGTCAGGTCGGGGCCTACCAGAACCAGGTTGGTGTTCTGACGAAGCCAGCCGTCACTGCTTTCTTCATATGGACTGGAATCCAAAGCGTACTGCATAGAGACTCCGAGCCTCCAGTTGTCGGCGAAAAACCAGCCGAACTCAGCCCCGGCGCTGAAGGCGGTTGATGCCGGCGTTCCACTCCCCGTCGGTCTGACATAAGAATATCCCCCTGAAACCCCGATTATACCTCCAATCGAGACCTCACCTTTCCTCTGTGCCGAGACAGAGCCGCAGGTGATAATGACAAGAGCGGCACAAGCCGTCAATAATTTATTCATAGTATTGAATATCAAGATATTCCTTTAAAAGCACAATATCTGTGAGGCAACAGGCATGCTACAGATTTAACTTCAGCGTGAATGAAAGATCGATATGACCAAGATTCTCCTGACTGTCTTTGTCAAGACTTTGGGAAGTCTTTACTCCATCCTGTTCCAACGTCAAGGAAGAAAGCGTACCTTCGATTGAAGACAGGTTGACCCCGATCGCCCACTTCTTGCTCAAGGCATAGTCATAGCCGATGTTGTACAACAAGCCCAGTGTGCCTCCTGTCAGTTTCATCTTTTCTATGACCATACCTTTATCACGATAGTTTACGTAACCAACACCTATATCCGCCGTGAAAGTATGCAAGCCGTTTCTGCTGATAAACCTTGTGCAGTACATCGGACCGATGAACGCTATCTGTATGTTGTCTTTCATTTTGCCGCTGGCGGAATAGCCGCTGTCATCAGTGACTGTCACAGTCGTGCCGTTGCTGGCCGAAAATGCCTTGTAGCGGATGCCTACTCCCATAAATTCCTTGAAAAACCAAGTCGCATCGGCACCGTACACAAAGCCCCTCTTGAGTTTCTTAGTATAAGATTTGAAGTCACCCGGCACGTTATCGCTGATCTTGCCTGGCCTGAAGCCGCCTCCACCCTCAAGGCCGAATCTGAATTTAGAATATCCCCGGACAGTTTCCTGCTCCTGTACTTGTTCCCGTTCCTGTTCCTGAGCACAGACGATGCCACCTGACAAAAACGCCAAAGTGGCGATGATAGTGATGATTCTTTTCATTGTAATATGATTAATGATTCTATAGGCAAATTTTCGATATAGGTATTAATAAACAACTCTATATATTCAAAATCGGGGAGAGTCACTTCCTTGCGTCAAAGGTAAACAAAAAATCTTAAAATAAACAAAATGATTATTTCAATCGAGTCAAGAATAGGCGAAAACTTCGTGACCTTCCAGCCATATGGCGGCTGAAAGGTCACGTAATTTTTCCTCATTAAAGAGGCTATAATTTGAATCAAAAGTCCTTCCAGCCGCCACCAAGCACCTTGTAGAGGTTGACGACGGAGAGGTTCTCCTTTGTTCTGGCTTCGCTGAGTTCCAGTTGGGAGGCAAGGTACTTTCTCTGCGCGTCAAGGACGTCCATATAACTGATCACGCCATTTATGTACTGGCTGTTGGCGAGCACGACATATTTCTTGGACGCGCGCTCCATCTCCTCCTTCACGTCCGTGTTGGAACGGGCGGAACGGAAAGTCACGGTCGCGTCATACACTTCCCTGAAAGCCTGCATCACGTCTTTCTCATATTCAAGTCTGGCCTGTTCGTAAGAAGCAACGGCTGCCTTGAAGGCTGAGCGGCGTTTGCCGAACTCGAAGACAGGCGATGCCAGTGTGGCTCCGGTGAACCAGAACGGGGACTTCAGGAAATCCTTGAGGGCATCGTTCTCCTCACCGGCACCGAGGTTGATCACAAAGGACGGGAACCTTTCGGCCATCGCCACCCCGACACGAGCCTCGGCGGCACGAAGATCATTCTCGGATTTCATCAGGTCGGGCCTACGTTTGAGAATGTCGGACAACACACCGGACGGAACTGTGGTCTTTGACATCGCCAACGCCCCGGCCACACGCTCCACATCTTTAGGGTACGATCCTGTGATGAAGCACAATTCGCTCTCCTTCAATGCGATCTGTCTTTGGAGGTCCGGCACCATCGCCTCAGCGGAAGCCAATTCCACAAGAGCCTGCTGGTAAGGGATCTCCGATGTAAG
>CAVCRL010000397.1:0-2825 GCA_963604455.1 Lachnospiraceae bacterium
GCTGAAAGAATTTTTTGCAAGAATATTCGCAAATAGTTAACTTTGCGGTCGAAATAATTGCGCATCAATCTTTTGAAATTAATTTCATAACATATTTTTATGGCAACAACAGCAGATTTTAAGAACGGCCTTTATATCAGCTACAACGGCAAGCCTTGCCAGGTAGTCTATTTCCAGCACGTTAAGCCAGGAAAGGGTCCGGCATTCGTAAAGACAAAGCTTCGTAACCTTGAGAACGGAAGGATCCTTGAGAACACCTTCACCGCAGGTATGAAGATCGATGTCATCAACGTCGAGAGACGTCCTTACCAGTTCCTTTACTCTGACGAGGACGGATTCAACTTCATGCACGAGGAGACCTACGAGCAGATTCACCTGCCTCACGACGTTGTAGAGAACGCCGACCTCATGAAGGAAGGCCAGCACGTCGAGATGATGTTCGTCGTTGAGCCTGAGGAGAAGTGCCTCACCTGCGAGCTCCCTACCTACGTTACCCTTGAGGTGACATACACAGAGCCTGCCGTGAAGGGCAACACCGCCTCCACCAGCGCTTTGAAGGAGTGCACCCTTGAGACCGGCGCCAAGATCATGGTTCCGCTCTTCATCAACCAGGGCGACAAGATCACCGTCAACACCACCGACCGTTCCTACGGCCAGAGAGTGTAAGGTTATCATACACCGGAAAGATTATGAGGGTATGGCTTTGTGGTCATACCCTTAATTATTTGTACGATAATCTATTCCATTTTCGTATACTAATCGGAAAGTTCGAATGAGCTTGTCAGGTTTTTGATTCCATCTTTCCCAACCAAGACTCCATTCGAGCTTATGCACTTTTAGGATTGCAAGTCATAGTAAGGCAATGTTAAATGGTGCCCATTATTAGGCACAAGCCTAAACCTAAAGTATATAGTGCGGGCGCATCGGTATGGTTAGTGACTGATTGGGCAGGCACTTCGACAGGCTCAGTGGCCAACGGTAAGGGTCAGTGAGCGAGGGGCGGGCTTACAATTATTCAGGGTACGTTAGATTACCGCATTCCACAGATTTGAACTTATAGCCAAGAAATTGATACTTCCGGTGGCCTTCTAAGCAATCCTTATAATCCAGACTCTCCGGAGTCCACACATATTTGTTTTCGACCTGGCAGCCTGTCATCAGCTTTTGTTCGCCTGACAAAACCAGAGCAATAGAATAAGTGTTGCAACCTTTAAAAATTCCACCATCAAAGTTTTCGGGATTCCCATACACTCTTGTGAGAGGAGTGCCAAAGACAACTTTTCGAAGATAGTCACAACCGGCAAAAGCGGATTCCCCGATTTCTGTCACATCCGGAAGAACTATGGATTTAAGCATCCTCCAGTCAGAAAACGTCGATGCCGGGATCTTCTTACATCCCATCAGGGTCAAGTCTATACTGCTATAATCTGCTTGATTAAGTCCATATAGTATTTCACCAAACACATCTTTACCAGGCTCTGCATCGAGAAGAATGTTGAATCTGGTTTTGCCGGCACTAAGCTCATCTGCTATCTTCAAGACGGCAACGTGAATCTCTTCTGAAGTCATTCCCACCAACGAGATGACAGTGGCATCCAGAGCATAGCTTTTGCCATCCTCAGTGGGGCCGGAGAAAGTATATGCAACCAAGGCAACATCGCCATATTTCACGGAAACTGTTGAGTTCTTAACAAACTTGCCGTATAAATAGGCATTGCCGTTTTTGTCAGAACGGAGTGTGTAAGCTGATCCACCAAATGGACTACTGCTGCCACCCGGGGTAACCGGAATAAAGTATTGCATCTCAACGAAAATCTTCTCATCCGGAATGGTCGCGATGCGCAGACGGGAATAGTTGCGTGTTGCATCAGAAAAAGAGACATCTATCGCCTCGCCATTAGAGGTGATTCGTGCCCTTCCCTCAATATATTCATCCCTTCCCTCAATAGTCCAGTCGTCTTTCAATACCAATCTACCGGAATCCCACTTGTACTCAGGAGCATAATATACCTTGAATGATGGCACTTCGCCTTCTTTATAAGCCAACTCGCCACTTGTCAAGTCCCAATTAGTGCCATTATAGGTAAAAGTTGCATACTTAGTTCCTAAAGTAGTGCTATTTATCTCCAAAAGCAGTTCGTCTCCAACGACCCACGAAGTCTTGCCCGGATCCTCCGTGCCGATAGCGCGGGTTGAAAACTCTCCGAATGCGGGAAAGTCACCGACCACGAAACGGATATTGCTGTTATCTATCGTTACGATCGCATTGTCCAAATCGCTTGCGCACGATGCCAGCACAAGAGCACCGAGGACCAGCATGATGTGGTGAAATATATTTCGTACAGTCATATTCTCCAATTATTTAAGTTCCTCTTCAGTTGTCCAGCCCGGCAATTCGTCCACGTTCATACTGGCAAGCTCAATTCTGTCCCTGCCAATCTTAACGGTCATCGAATATGCGCAGCCACCGAGATAACCGCCATTCGAGTCCTTTTCGAAATTAAGGTCCTCCGACAGCGTCATATGGCAATCCTTGCCGTCAGCGAACACCACTGTAAGAGCATTTCCTCCGGCCTGCTGCCCGGTGGAAGGATAAAAAATTGCCTCGTAGCGATTCTCGGAGGCCCTGTGCATACGGATGTCAACAGGAGATGAGCCTATAGTAAACAGGCGTCCTTCCTCACTAAGACTGCAGCTTACGTCTCTCCACGTCCCGTTGAGCCACACCTCCTTGACGGAAGGTTTCTCGCCCCCGAATTCATTGCCGTAGGTCAGGTTGACTGTCATTTTCAGCAGCGAATGCTTCAACTCGATGTGGAGTTTAC
>CAVCRL010000398.1:0-2738 GCA_963604455.1 Lachnospiraceae bacterium
ATATACGGAGACGCACTACCTTCGGGAGAAGGGTGGCTATAAGTTCCTCTTTGGACGGCTCTACGATCAGATCGGGCGCTTCGACAGGCTCAGCGACCTTGATTGGGGCTGGATCAGAGGCGGAATCGGTAATCTTTCCGGCCTGGAGGTCAGCGGTGGCATCAGCCAAAGATAGAGGCAGGTAGGTCTGCCGGGTTGTCGGTTGCGAAGAGGTTGATTTATAGTGATTATAAACCAGTTCCACCTTGTCAAAGCGGCCGGAGACAAAGCCGTCAAGCAGTTCTTGTGCCAAAGTGGAGGCGGTCTCGTATGACGGAGAATCAGACATCTTTGTGAAATCTGCCGGACTCGGGAAACCTTGTTTTCTCATTGCTTCCGCCATCTTGCGGCCTACCGAATAAACCGTGATGTCAGAATCCCGAAGACCCGAGGCACGATATTCATTGATCACCGCCGTGGCCTCCCTGATGACGTTGGAATTGAACGCGCCGCACAGCGAAGAGTTGGATGCGAAGGCGACAATCGCCACCCTGTGCACCTGACGCTGAGTCATTAATGAATATGTTCCGTCCGATTCCGTATAGCCCGGTTGGTTCGACAGGCTCACCAACCGATCGTTGCCCCAATTGGACACTGAGCTTGTCGAAGTGTCGAAACGGTGTTCCGTCACGTCAGGTTGGTTCGACAGGCTCACCAACCGGGCAGAGGCTGGAGCGGACATATTCACGGAGCCCATCAGGTCGATGAGCATCGAGTGCAGACGCTTCTCGTACGGAAGCATATTCCCGATCGCCTGCTGCGCCTTGTGCAACTTGGCGGACGCGACCATTTTCATCGCCGAAGTGATCTTCAACGTGCCGCCGACCGAAGCGATCCTATCCTTTATTTCCTTAAGAGATGCCATCCGATTTATGAATATTACGCCTTATATCCCTGTGCCAGAATTGATTTCGCAACCGCGGCGGCCTCATTCTCAATGATTCCGGAGATGGTCTCGTCAATCTTGCCGGCAGACAACGGGTCAAGAACATCCTTCTGATGCGCGGCCCTCATCCTCGTCAGGAACTCGGACTGGAACTCCTGAACCTGATCGATTGCGATCTCGCTCATAAGCGCATGAGTACCACAGTAGAGAATCGCCACCTGCTCCCCTACCGGCATAGGTGAATATTGCGGCTGGATCAGTAGCTTATTGTTCTTGCGTCCCTTGTCCAAAGCCATAGCCGTCACCTTGTCCATGTCCGAAGAGAACTTGGAGAAGGACTCCAGCTCGTTGAACTGCGCCTGATCGATCTTCAACGTACCGGCCACCTTCTTCATCGACTTCACCTGAGCCGCTCCGCCGACACGGGACACGGAGATTCCGACATTGATCGCCGGACGCTGTCCCTGGTTGAAAAGCCCGGACTCCAGATAGATCTGACCGTCCGTGATGGAGATCACGTTTGTAGGAATATAAGCGGACACGTCACCGGCCTGCGTCTCGATGATAGGCAGCGCCGTCAGCGAACCTCCTGCCTTGACCTTGCCCCTCAACGAGTCCGGAAGGTCGTTCATCTGTTCGGCAACCTCCTGTTGGTCAATGATCTTCGCGGCTCTCTCAAGAAGCCTTGAGTGAAGGTAGAACACGTCACCCGGATAAGCCTCACGTCCGGAAGGTCGGCGAAGGATCAGCGAAACTTCACGATAGGCCACAGCCTGCTTTGAAAGGTCGTCATAGACAACAAGAGCCGAACGGCCAGTGTCACGGAAATATTCCCCGACAGCGGCTCCGGCGAACGGTGCGAAATATTGCAGGGCGGCCGGATCGGCCGCGGTGGCTGCGATGACAACCGTGTAGTCCATCGCCCCTTTGGCACGGAGAGTCTCCACGATGTTCGCCACAGTGGAGCCCTTCTGGCCGATGGCCACATAGATGCAATAGACAGGTTTGCCGGCCTCGTAGTTGGATCTTTGGTTGATGATCGTGTCGATGGCGATGGCCGTCTTTCCGGTCTGACGGTCACCGATGATGAGCTCTCTCTGGCCACGGCCGATAGGAATCATCGCATCGATGGCCTTGAGTCCAGTCTGAAGAGGCTCGGTGACAGGCTGGCGGTAGATTACGCCCGGAGCCTTGCGCTCAAGAGGCATCTCCGTCAGTTCACCTTCGATCTTTCCAAGTCCGTCAAGAGGCTCGCCAAGAGGATCGACAACTCTTCCGAGCATCTTCTCGCCCACCTTGATGGAGGCGATACGACCGGTTCTGCGGACGGTCATACCTTCCTTGATCTCATCCGTTGGGCCGAGAAGCACGGCTCCGACATTGTCCTGCTCCAGGTTCATCACAACGCCCATCACACCGCTCTCGAATTCGAGCAGCTCTCCAGCCTCGGCGTTGGTCAGGCCATACATTCTGGCCACACCGTCGCTGACCTGAAGGACTTTTCCGATTTCCTCGAACTGGAGGGAGGTGTCGATGTCTTTCAGCTGTTCCAGAAGCACCTGGGAGATTTCACTTGGTTTTATGTTGTCCATACTAAACTATTCTTCTGTTCTTTTCTATGAATTGACGCCGGATGAGGTCGAGCTGGCGGGAGACGCTGGCGTCCAGTACCGTGTCCTCAACCTCGAAGACAAAGCCACCTATCAGGGACGGGTTGACTTCGGTTTTCAGGATCAGTTTGCAGCCGGTCTGTTTCTCAATCAAATCTTTGAGACGGGACTCCAAGGCCGGTCGCTGAGCTTGTCGAAGCGAC
>CAVCRL010000399.1:0-2706 GCA_963604455.1 Lachnospiraceae bacterium
AAGTTCAAATGATGATCGAAGACTTTCTCACAGAAGCGTTCCTGGCCTTGCGGGGTCGGTGGAAGACGGAGGACACCCTTCAGGATGCCTTCTGCAGGCTTTGGGGAGGAAAGTACAAGGTCGGGAGCGTGAAGGAGGCGATGGGACTGCTTTCAAGGACGGGCAGAAACCTTGAGATTGATGAATATCGGAAAGCGCGTGGCCGGCGGATGGTCAGCCTGGAGGGAAGGCAGATTGAGGATGAGGCTGACGACGCAATGGAGAAGGAACGGCTCTTCCGGAAAGTCGAAGAATCGGTGGACAGCGAACTGACAGATCTCCAGAGGCTTATCGTCCGGAAGCACGAATATGAAGGACAATCCTTCGAGCGCATCGCCAAAGACCTTGGAATGCAGCAGGCGGCTGTCCGGATGCACATCTCGAGGGCAAGAAAAATTTTAAGGGACAAATTCAGAAATGAGCATGAAACAGATTAATGAATATATCGACAGGTACTTCGAGGGCACCCTTTCCGAAGCCGAGGAACAGAGACTCAAGGCTTTCCTCGCCTCACCGGAAGGACAGGCTCCTGAATATGACGAAGTCCGCGCCGTGATGGGTTACTTCGTCGTCGGTAAGTCCATTTCACGGGATGATGCGAAGGAATATTCCTGTGTCAGGAGGACCGTCTGGGGCAGGATAGCCGTGGCGGCCGCCTGCGTTGTCATATTCATTGCTCTTGGTGTGAATTTTTATAATAAGGAAAACATCTGCGTCTCGTATGTCGGAGGGCAGAAGGTGACCGACAAGGAAGTTGTAATGAACGATGTCGACAACATCCTTGCGGACCTTCTCTCCGGAGGAACGGATGTGGATGAACAGTTAAAAGAAATATTCGGAAAATGATGAGACGAAAAGTATTTTTGATAGTTGCCTTGTGCCTGCTGGCCTTGCTGCCGGCGTATGCTCAGAAAGGTCTCCAGATCGACAGTCTATTCAACGGGAGGCTGGTGAATGTCTCGGCTATGACAGAGTCCATAGTCAGCGGCAAGAAACTCAACCCTTATAATCTGGATTATTTCCGCAGTGTACGCTTTGTCGCTGATGATGGCAAGATTGCGAAGGTGGCCACTTGGATCCGGAATGATTCGATGATTGCTGAGGAAAAGGATATGGAGTCAGAAGGCGGTCGACTTGTTTATGCCCTGCTGAAATTCCCTCGCAAGATGAACAAGAACAGATACGTCGGCTATCAGGTCAAAAGAATTGGTGGCAGTGACTATGTGACTGTGGTGTATATGGAAGGTGACGCTACGGTGGAAGACCTTAAAGTGATATTCAAGCATAGATAAAATTATGATTATGAAAAAAATATTTTTAGTTGTTTCTGTCGCTCTGTCGGGCGCGCTTGCCGCTGGTGCTCAGACGGTTGCGGATACTCTGGCAAGCAAATCCGTTGAGGCTGGCGTTGACACGGTGGCTTGTGACAAAGTGAAAAAGACCGCTGTAAAGGATGAGGAAGCTACTCGCCGCAATGACCGTTTGCTGGATTTTGACATACCATTTTACAGTAAGGTGAAAAAACGTTACTATGCTCCGGGATATTGGCTTCATACCCCTAACATCGGCTTTGGATTTCTGAAATCATATCCCTCTGAACCTTATGATTTCAGCGTGCAGAATTCGTATGAGATTTTTGCCAACATAGAATTGGATTCCCATAGCGTGACAAGAAGAAGCTCCTTTGCCTTCGGCCTTGGAGTGTCGTGGAAAAACTTTTCCATGACCGGCCGTAAATCGATAGTAAAGGACGATTCCGGCAATATATCCGTCAAACCATATCCGGAAAAGGCGGAACCCAGGGTTTCCAGGTTGCGGTTGGTCAGTGTCGCCATGCCTCTCACGTACAGTTGTGCTTTGGGTAGGGGCTGGGGATTTACTTTGGGACCGGTCTTGAACTTTAACGCCTATAGTTCAATTGTCAATAAATATACTCTTGACGGAGAGAAGCAGAAGGACAAGTACAAGAAGATTCACTGCAACGCGTTTACCGTGGACCTGATGTATCAGCTGAACATACATAGCGTCACATTGTTCGTGAAATATTGCCCAATGCCTTTGATGGACAAGTCTTATTGGCCGGATTGGCAGTACGGCTCGGCGGGAGTCGCCTTGGCGTTGTAAGGAGTGATGTGAAATACAGAAAAAGGACGGACCCGTTGATGATGAGTCCGTCCTTTTTCATTGTATGATCTATTGTCTACCTCTCGATGGTGGCCTCGCGGTCCGGTCCGAGGGAGATTATGCTGATCGGGACTCCGAGGTAGTCTTCCATAAACTTGATATAGTTCTTGAATTCCTGCGGAAGCTCGCTTTCTTTGCGGATTCCGGTAAGGTCTTTCTTCCAGCCTGGGAACTCGGTGTAAACCGGCTCGATCTTGGCGGCGATGTCGAACGGAACCTGGTCGGTCTCAACGCCGTCCACCTTGTAGGATGTGCATACCTTGATGGTCTCGAAATCGTCCAGACAGTCTGACTTCATCATAATGAGATCGGTGATTCCATCGATCATTACTGTGTACTTCAACGCCACGAGATCCAACCAGCCGCAGCGGCGTGGACGGCCTGTGACAGCCCCGAACTCGTGACCGACCTGACGGAGTTTCTCGCCTGTCTCATCGAAAAGCTCGGTCGGGAACGGACCGCTGCCCACACGTGTGCAATAGG
>CAVCRL010000400.1:0-2358 GCA_963604455.1 Lachnospiraceae bacterium
AGGGACTTACCATCGACATCTGCCGCGAGCTCGGGGTCCGCCATATTGTCAGAGGAGTCAGGAATATGACCGACTTCGACAACGAGCAGGCGATCGCCAACGCTAACCGTCATCTTGCTCCGGAGGTGGACACCATCATCATCCCTACCGCCCAGGAATATTCACACATATCGTCTTCGGCTGTGAGGGATGTTGTGCGCCATCACGGCGATCTGTCGCAGTTTATCCCTGATGGGGTTGTGTTGCCGGAGGTCAGATGAGTCGCCACGCGGTCATATTCATTCTTTGGCTTTTGCTGCCGTTTTGTTGCTTGGCGCAGGTTGATTCAACCCGTCTGGCGGAGCTTGACAAGCGGTTGGATAAATATTTTCAAATCCTTGAGCCAGAGAATGTTGATGTCAAGTCTCGTGAATGTGACCTTCTGATTGATTCGGCCAAGGATTCGCTTCTGCGTCAGCACATCGCTCTCAAGGCCTACGAGCACTACCTTAACTCGACCCTTATGGGAGACGAAGGCGTGGCGGTTCATCTTACTGACACTTGGTTCGCTTCCGGATTCGTCAGTATGGGAGGGGAAGAGGTGCTGCTCAACGCTAAGATATTCGCGGATTTCAACCGTCAGTCGCTTCTTGGGAAGCCGGCTCCTTCGTTTGCGATGGAGAGCTTTGAGGGAGATTCCGTCTCGTTCGGAGGCCGCTCGGAGCGCTACCGTGTGCTGCTTTTTTATGACACCGACTGCGCCAAATGCAAGCTGGAGCTGATGCGGCTCCGGCCACTGCTGGATTCCCGTGACTGGCCTGTCGATCTTTATGCGGTTTACACCGGCGGCGATAAGGAAAGTTGGAAAAAGTGGCTCTCTGAGCGAATGAATATCAACGCTCCGCGCACCAGGATATTCAACCTTTGGGACCCAGAGATCACGTCCGACTACCAGATGAAATACGGTGTCCTGCAGACTCCGAGGATGTTCCTGATCGACAAGGAGGGAATCATCATCGGCCGCGGGCTTGACAGCGATGCCCTTGAACGCCTTCTCGACATTGTCCTCCCCAGCTTTGTGGACTATGAATATGGCAGCGCCGCCTCCGCCGCTCTGATGGATGAGCTGTTCGCGTCGTACGATGATCCGGCCTCGGATTCATCGTCACAGGGACGCTCGGGTTCATCGTTGAACCAGCCAGGCCGGTCGCCGAGCCTGTCGAAGCGATCTGGGTGTTTCGACTGGCTCACCAACCTGAGATGCCGTGATTGGAATTCTTCCGACCGGTCGCCGAGCCTGTCGAAGCGCCCTGCCCCCACCCGAATCCTGTCGATGGCCAAAGCCCTGGAATCGAGCACCTTGGCCAAGTCGGACACCCTCTCCTTCAAGCACCTCGAAGGCGACCTCCTCTACTGGCTCACCTCCCGCCGCGACGAACTCAGCAAGGAAGGCACCCTCCCTTTTATCAATGAATATATCCTCTCCCGTCACGGAATCTGGAACACGCAAGACGACACCCTCAAGGTCGTAGGCCTTGCCCGTATGATGAAAGACCTCCTTTCCCGCACCCCCGTCGGCTCGAAACTCCCGAAGGCGAAGGACCTCATTCCCAAGAGTTCTTCGGCTGAATCACAGTCAAACACCACCGTCCAGCCTGATTGTCTTCAGGAACAGGATGAAGTTAACAATCATAACCAAGCGTCCGATCGTTCTCGGAAACCGGTTGGCGTAAGCGTTAAGGCATGCGGTGACCATACCTTAATCCAACCTCAGAATGATGCTAACCTCCTTTCTCTCCGTGACTGGACGAGGAAATGGAACCGCCTGCGCAGAAAAGGCGGCTACATAGTCTTCCACACCGAAGGCTGCCCGGTCTGCAAGGCCGAACTCTCCGCCGCCGACTCCCTTGGCCTGAGAACCCTGGACGTGAACGTTGATGAGATTATGGTCACCAATCCCGCCCTCGCCAAGTCCCTCCTCGACACCTTCGACCTCTCCTCAATGCCATTGATCCTTCAGGTAAGCCGTAACGGCATCATCCTCCGCCGCTACCTCTCCTTCATTCAAGACAAAAGTGCCCCTAATCTGTAATGACTTTATAATGAATATATTCGTGAATCCTGCCCTCTAAAAATGACTGCCAGGATATTCTAAAGCAATAAATGTCAATAAGTGGCGCTCCACTCATTGATACATAGCGATTTATGGATTTCCGCCAGGACTGCCGCAAGTTCACGGAAAATATCAGGCTCCAACTGATTATAGAGCCTTGTAACAAGAAGAAATAATTAACAAAACATGCATTCTAAGCTTGCGTCTAATATGCGTCTAATAATTGATATTACTATGACTTGCAAGCCTAAAATGCATAAGCCCGA
>CAVCRL010000401.1:0-2209 GCA_963604455.1 Lachnospiraceae bacterium
CAGCCGATGGTCTCGCACCGCAACGGCCGCATCATCAACATGGCCTCGTTGTCCGGTCTCAAGGGACTGCCGGGCCAGACGAATTACTCCGCTGCGAAAGGTGGCCTGATAGCCGCCACAAAGGCTTTGGCTCAGGAACTTGCTCCGAGAAAGATCACCGTCAACGCCGTGGCTCCGGGCTTTGTGGCGACCGATATGGTCGAAGGGCTTGACGAGGCTTCCCTCAAGGCGCAGATTCCAGCCCGTCGTTTCGGCAGGCCGGAGGAAGTCGCCGCCCTCGTTGGTTTCCTTGCCTCCCAGGACTCCTCCTACATCACCGGCCAAGTCATCTCCATCAACGGAGGACTCTACTAACCTTGATGTCGGTCTTGTCGCAATAGGCTTTTAAGTCAGCGGAGACTAATTCTCAATTGTGCGCGTCTTCGATTTATTTTGCTGCTCTTAACGGCTTAAATTTCACGATAGCGGGCGAAAATGGTAAATTTTCTTCGCTTTTCGCCCGCTATCGAAACAAATCTTTCATCGTTATGACTGAATTGGCGGTGCTTGACCAAGTGTTCTTCGCAAGCCCATAAGTGGTAATCAGAGTAATGAAGATTCCTTTCCTCGTGGCTGTATCTTTTTGGAATTGTTCCATCCTATTCAGCAATTTCATCGCCTCGTCCTTGGCGAGAGCGTATTCGCTTGCGGAGTATTTTGCCTCACATATATTTATCATATTGTCGGCTCTGGAAATCACGAGGTCAATTTGTGCGCCGTTTGCAGGTTCGTCACTGCGCCAAGAACCATATTCCGTGAGGATACGGTCTATTCCCAAGGCTTTGAGAATCTGAGGTATGTGAGCCATTGCCACACGTTCAAAAGCGTGGCCATACCAATTGTTTTGTGTTGGAGTGTTCAGTGTGTGTGCCCAATAATGTTCATCGCTCTGCTTTTTTGAGACGAATGTGTGGTAGAAGATTGAATAGAAGTCAACCACTTGGAACAGCGACTTGTTCTGTCTCATTTTCTTTCTGATTGTGTTGTACTCACGGATGAAATCGCAGTTCACAAGGTCATCAAGAATGTCTCCGAAATGACCGTTATTCTCCACTTTCAGCTTGTCTGCCAGTTCCTTGCGGGTATATCCTTTCTTGTTTGTTGACAGCAGTTTTATGACAGACTTGTATTTGTCCGCTTCCTTGAATATGGATTTGTATAAGCGCCCATACTCTGTGGCGAGAGGCTTTTCTCCACTGAAAAACAATGCGTCGATGTTTTCCGTGAGGCTCAAGTCTTTATTCAGCATATCCAGATAATATGGAATGCCGCCTACCGCCATATATGTCTGAAGAATATTGATGTCTGGCCATAGTAAGCCATTATGATGCAGGAATTCTCTTGTCTCTTTGAGTGTGAACGGGAAAAGGTGTTTTTCGTGGGTGATACGGTTGTGAAGTCCACCCTTATTGTCTATTATATTCCTGATAATCCAGGATGTCGCGCTTCCGCAGACAATCATAAACAATTCCCGTTGCCTGCATCCCCAGCTGTTCCAGAAGAAATCCAAGGCCTTTATAAGACCTGATTTTGGAGTCGCAAGGCACGGAAGCTCGTCAATGAACACGACCATACGCTTCCCGGGAACTCTCTTGCTTTCCAACAATGTCCGCAAGGACTCAAATGCGGACATCCAGGTGCGAGGTTTACTTCCACAATATCCATATTCTTTAAGAGACGTATGAAATGCCGTAAGTTCTTCGTTCTTGTTCCCGTCAATGATTCCGGTTGTGGAGAATGTGTATTGCCCTGCATACAGCGAATTTACAAGGTAAGTCTTACCGACCCTGCGGCGTCCATAAACAGCAATGAATTCTGGTTTTCCGGAAGAGTACCAACGCTCAAAATCACGAATTTCCGCTTGCCGTCCGATAATATTCTCCATATCCTTTGTTTTCGGCAAATATAACAAGAATTTAGCGATAGCGGGCGAAAATGGTAAATTTTCTTCGCTTTTCGCCCGCTATCGTGCTTTGAGGTCACGATAAAGATGAAATAGACCGTGCGATTTTTACACTCACTCAGAGGAGATGTTGATGTGCCAGACCGACCAATCAGAAAAAAATCACCGGGACAATGTTACATTATCCCACCCTTTTCGTTTATATTAGTGAAAAGTTCAAATGATGATCGAAGACTTTCTCACAGAAGCGTTCCTGGCCTTGCGGGG
>CAVCRL010000402.1:0-2109 GCA_963604455.1 Lachnospiraceae bacterium
ACTCCGGGAGAATATTCCCGCATCGTGAAGTCTCTTCCGGGAGCGAGGTTTTTCCCGTCCACGGTCAAATTCATCTTTCCGGGGAAGGTGTTGATGTCAATCTTGAAAGGTTGCAGCATGATCTCGTCAACCCCAGCTGCTGAAAACTCCCTTTCAATGAACAACCCCGCTTTCCGTACTCCGTTCCGCGCATAACCACGTCCTTGAAACTTCGCCGAACTGAGTTCCTTGACTATTCTTTTGTAACTTGTCAGATTCTGCGCCTCGGCTTCGGAAATCATCATCACTGCTGCTAACACGGTGAGGATTCCAGTTATACTTCTTTTCATCTTTGTATCTATTTTTTTTCGTCCGCAAAGTTACACCACAAGCTTCGGAAATCCTTGCCTTCAGAGTGGACATCCAATGACGCCAAGTTTTTATCAATGAATATCTTGGATTATACTATTGTGGACAATCCAATCATCTCATCAGCATCGCCGGTAACATTCCCGACCGCTGAGTCTGCGGATGCTGAGCTTGTCGAAGCATCGGATCGACTTCGCATGAGTCAAGCTTTTCCACGCGTTTCCACGTTCTGAAGATAATTGGGAATACGAAAGAAATGCGTATCTTTATAAAACGACACTAATATTCATCGAGTATGAGAGATTTTTTGAAAGGAATACTGTTGCTTGCCTTGGGAATATTCGCCATCAACGCCCTGCCATGGGGTAATGATCGGTGGTGGAACTTCATCGACTATGGTCGCGTCAGTGAGCGGAAAGCTGATTCGCTGGGACGGAATGTCAAGTTGGTGTTTCCGACAACG
This sequence comes from Lachnospiraceae bacterium, assembly GCA_963604455.1. Taxonomy (GTDB): domain Bacteria; phylum Bacteroidota; class Bacteroidia; order Bacteroidales; family UBA932; genus Cryptobacteroides. The sequence goes on from CAVCRL010000402.1 coordinate 812, forward strand.
ATGACCGTGAAGGAGAGTGACAGCACTTCGCGGAAAGTCAGTCTGAAAGCCGGGCAGACCGTGAGGGTTATCGCGGCGAGCCTGCCTTATCTGACCCCACGTTACAGGACAGTGGACTATCTTCCTGACAATGAGTGGATAGTGAGGACTTCGGACGGAACAATCGGCACGGCTGTCGTGCCTGAAATGATAGTCGGCAACGAGGCCTATTGGCGGGACGAGAACGGTCAGAAGGACACTGGCAAGGTGGTTGCCATCCAGAAAGTGAGCAAGGCTCCGACTTTCAAAGGAAAGTACTACGAGGAGAGCAGCGCCTACAACTATCTTTACACATTGAGCGACGGACAGAAGATTCCGTTCGAGAGGCTTTGGTGGAAGACGATGAAGTTGCCTGTCTATAATCAAAGGATTGTCACCAAGGATGTTAACGTTGAGAATGCTGGAGATTTGATATGGACTTTTGTCGGTCGGCGTGAAGGCTACTACAAACTGAATCCGTACGGATTCTCCAGCCGCAACTTCAAGAAATGGGCGACCAGAGGGTTGTCCGGAATGCTGGACGGTGTTCTTATCCTGCTGTTGGGAATGTTCCTGCCGACGCTTATGCACAAGACGGTGTTCTATTTGAAAGGGCCGAACTTTTTTATTAAGTTCCTGTCTATTATGGACTCGCTGGCGATTCTCTGGGCTTGGGGAATATTCATAGGAGGCGTGTCCGTCAATTCCTTAGGGTTATTCGTGATGAGCATTTATATATTCGTGACGATTCCGATGGAGGTCGATATGTATAGATGCAAGTTGTGCGGTGCAGTTGACACCATTGTCGGGATTGACGGCACTCCGCTTCGCCGCAGCGGTTGGATGGGAAAGTGGCAGGACCGCAGCCGCAAGGTGGGCTACAAGCAGTACAGCAGCGGCCGCAAAGAGGACATAATGCAGAAAGGAAAGAGTCGGGAGCGCTACACGACCGAGACTTGGGGCGAGGCGTACCATTGCAGCAGATGCGGCGGGAGTTATGAATATCATCGCAGCCATACCTATTCCACCGGCAGCGACTACCGGGCCACCGAATCCGTCAACGACGCTATGGACCGCGCGCGGCGCGATTCTTAATATGTAAGCAGGTCACTGAGCTTGTCGAAGTGCCCTGCTTACACTCCTCGATGACGTGGAAATTTTCATAGGCACAATAATTTGCTTATATTTGAGAATTAAATGAATGGCGATATGGAGAACAAAGAGATATTGTACCCGATAGGTGTGCAGACTTTCGAGAAAGTGGTGCAAGGCGGCTATCT
>CAVCRL010000403.1:0-2069 GCA_963604455.1 Lachnospiraceae bacterium
CCATATTCAGGAACGGTGGAAGGATTCCGTTGATGCGGTCGTGGAAGAGGTAGTTTAACTGGCGCTCGGCGGTCATGGCCATCCTGACCGTGGCGATTTTCACCTTGTCCTCCTCCAGGGAGATGTAGTCTCCGTGGAAATTGCCGCCGTGGAAGACATTCTTCGCCTCATAATCCACAATAGGATTGTCACAAGCGGAGTTAAGTTCCTCCTCAAGCACCCTGCGGGCGTTCGCGAATGTCTCATAGACAGGGCCTAAGATCTGCGGAGTGCACCTCAACGAATAGTAAGCCTGAACCTTGTGGTCGAATGTGCCTTCCGAGGCATGGCCGTTGTCATAAAGGTCGTGCTCACGCTTGCGAAGGCAGCCGCTACCCTCGGAAAGACTCCTCATTCTTGCTGCGATCACCTGTTGTCCCTCATGGCGACGGACCTCGTTGAGTTCCTCTGACATAAGGTCGTCAAACGAAGAGGCTATCTCGTTCATCATAACCGAAGCCAGCGTTGCCCAGTCCAGAAGCCTGTCGGCATAGATCTGGTTGACAATGCCGATTCCAGTCATAAAGGACGTGCCGTTAGAGATGGACAGTCCTTCACGAATATGAATCTTGAACGGCTCCAGACCATTCTCCTTCAAAACATCGGCGGACGGACGCCACTCACCCTTGTAATGAACCTTTCCCTCTCCGATCATGCAGAGAGCCATGTGAGCCAACTGAACCAAGTCACCGCTCGCACCGACACTGCCATGCTGAGGGATGAACGGGAATATATCCCTGTCGATCATCTCCACCAGAAGTTTCACAAGATCCGGATGCACGCCTGAACGGGCCTGAAGGAAAGTTCCCAGACGGGCGATCATCGCCGCCTTGACGTAGATGTCATCCAACGGCTCACCGGCACCTGTGGAATGGCTTCTGATGATGTTGTACTGGAGATCGGTCAGATACTTGTCATCCACCCTCCACTGCGCCATCGGACCGAAACCCGTGTTTATTCCGTAGATCACTTTCTCGGAGGCGAACTCCTTCAGAAACTCATAGCAAGCCTCGACCTCTTTCATCGGAAGGTCAGACAACTCTATTTTTTTGTCTTTGAATATTACATCCTCGGCCCATTTGATCCCGAGTGTGAATTTCCGGCTCATGTTCTTTTGGTTTTGATGTTCAAATCAGAATACAAAAATACCAAAATATTACCCAAATAATGAATAAAGTGAGGATTTCCGTCAAAGAAACCCTCACTTTATTCAAAATCGATTCCGAAACTAGAACGCGTAGCGGACTCCAAGACCGAGAGAGAACGGACCGTCTCCTCTGACGCCTCCGTCACCGAACATCAGTCTCGGACGGAAATCAATCGACAACTGAAGCGGAAAATTGAAAGTGTATTCCAATCCGACATTGCCAAGAAATCCGGCATAGACCGTGTTCTCATCGTCACTGTTCTTCCAGACAGCGACACTGGCGCCAGGCCCGGCATAGAATCCCCAATGGCCGACAGGTGTCCAGTCAGGCTCGAGAATCATGAAGTTATAGATGCCATCCACATGGAATGAACTTGTGCTGAATCCATTGTCCAGTCCAAGGCCGAACTCAAGGAAGTCCGCGCCTCCGAAAACATAGTTCTCGTAACTGACATCAATACCATAGTTGCCGAGTCGTCCGCCGATTGACTTAGGCTGCGCGAACGTAAGAGCCGCGGAACCTACCAGAATCGCAAGAACCAAAAATGCCTTTTTCATGACCATTAAAAATTAATGAAACTTAATAAGGCAGTTGATTTCTACAAAATCTATACTAAACCGGAGAATCCCATGAAGGCCATGGCGAGGATTCCGGCGGTGATAAGGGCTATCGGAATGCCTTTGAACGGCTTAGGGACTTCATTTAAATCGAGGTGCTCACGAAGTCCTGCGAACAGAACGAGAGCCATTCCGTAGCCTACCGCGGTGGCGAAGGCATACACAACAGACTCGCCGAGGTTCAGCATGTGGGCCGGACCACCGAAGGCAAACTCCTTTGTGACCACGTTGAGAGCCACACCGAGAACGGCGCAGTTCGTGGTGA